>JBKQKT010000502.1:0-4265 GCA_052147365.1 Candidatus Korobacteraceae bacterium
ATTGCAAACGTGCCGCAATACCCGGGCAATGGCGGGCTGCCGGACATCGCCATATCGCCGTTTACGAATCTCGGAGTTGCTGGATGGATGCCGACCCTCGTATCGCTAAGGGTGCTGGAACTGATGGACAATGTGACCAAACTGCACGCTTCGCATACTTTCAAGGCGGGCTTCCAGTTTGATCGCTTCGTCGCGCCTATCATCCAGTCTCCTTATCCGAAAGGCGAGTTCGACTTCAACGGTCAATTTTCTTCGTTGCCCAACGAAAGCCAGGGATATGCAGGTGCCGCCGATATGTTGCTGGTACCTACTACCGCTTCGGTCCCCAGCGGGATCGACGATGTCGGAGGTATATCGTTTATGGGTCTCTCCAACTACGCGGTGGTCAAGGATTCCCGCAAGTACTTCGCAGGATATTTCCAGGACGACTGGAAAACAACCCAAAAACTCACGTTCAACCTGGGTCTCCGTTGGGATCACTTTGAACCCTATTCGGAAGAAAATGGCAGGCAAGCCAATTTTATTGAAAACGGTGGCGGCGGGGGCTCGTCAGGCACCTTCTACGTACCGTCTGAAGGTTGCACCAACGTGCAACGGTCGGCAACCTTCGATGCGCTGCTTGCCGCAAACAACATCACGCTCGATTGCAATTCCAACAAGTCCACGGGAAATGCGCAAGCCAAGAACTTCGCACCGAGGGTCGGCTTCGCATATCGTTTGAAATCAAATCTGGTCTTACGCGGCGGTTATGGCATAGCCTATGGCGCTCTCGCCACTATCGGATTTGCTCCGAACCTTGGTGAAAACTATCCATTCAATTACACGGTGTATTACAGTGCTGCGAATTCCCAAACACCGCTTGTCGCTGTCGGCGGTACCACGACGGCAACTCTCGAAACCGCTTTAGCAAGGACAAACCTCGAGGACGCAGCTCTGGTTTCGGGCCAGGGAGTGGCGCTGCAGGGCAGACAGTGGAACTACCAAACACCGTACACTGAGACATACAACCTCTCTGTCCAGGATCAGTTCACGCCCCATGATTCCATCCAGGTCGCATATGTGGGCAACGTCGGCCGTCATCTGGACTCCCCTTTCGGAGAAATTAATGCCGTCTCTGCGATAGCGCCGCCTGGAACAAATGAATATGATCCGACGGTTGTCGGGCATTTTCCGTTTCCACAGTTCGCAACAAACTCGTTTTTTGAGGTTACTAACGGGGACAGCAGCTATAACTCCCTGCAAGCTATCTACGCCCACCAGCTAAGCGCCGGGCTCAACGTGAACGTAAATTACACCCTTGGAAAGTGCTTCACCGATCAAAGCAGCGAGGGGTCCCCGGCGACTGGGTGGAGAGCGGAGTGGCTTCCAGGCTTTGGACCGAAAAAGGATTACGCGCTTTGCAACAGCGACGTGAAGAATGTGGTTCACGGATCTGGTACTTACTTTCTGCCTTTGGGCAGAGGCCTCACTTTCGGAAGCAATATGAATAAGGTTACCAACGCGATTGTGGGTGGATGGAAAGTCAATTTCATCTTGACGTATCAAAGCGGACAGCCGGGGAATGTTGGATGCCTCTATTCGACCACGGCCGCTTTTGGCTGTTGGGCAAACACGGTCTCGGGTGTAGGCTTGTACGCTCAGCACAAGAGTATAAACGGATGGCTGAACCCGGCCGCCTTCTCACAACCTCCAAGTGCGACCGCCATCGGCCAGGCAGATTACGCGCCGCTTGGGGGCAAATCCGGCCAGTATCGCGTGCCCGGATTTCAAAATCTTGACTTTTCGTTGTTCAAGGAGTTTGCGTTCACCGAGCAAAGCAAGCTCCAATTCCGGGCCGAAGCATTCAATGCCGGGAATTGGGTCAGCCTAGGAGTTCCAGGAAATCTTGGCTTTAATAATCCAACGCACTTCAGCACCATCAACTCCGACGTTGATGGCCCGCGCATTATTCAGCTGGTCCTGAAACTGTATTACTAACACCATAGGCAGCTGGCATGTCCTTCATCTCAGGGCATGCCAGTTGGCCTGTTCGAGCTCATCTTTAAGCGCGGAATCTGCATGGTCAACTGCCTGTTGATGCTTTTGGCAGGCGGCAACCCTCCATTAAGAGCTTCTGCCGCATACATCGCGAACTGGCTCTCTGTTCAGCGTTGAAAGGCTAAAGTCAAAGATGTGTTGTCGCAGATATTTAATGGGCCTCGTCGCTCTGCTCCTGTTCGGTGGTGCTGGGCTTACTCACGAGGCTTCTCCAGTTGCCCAGGATCAGACACCAAACAACCACTACGTTCTGAGCCCAGACTCTATGTCGCAGTCCGGGGTGCCACAGGGCGAGACCTTTCACTTTGTCTTTGACCACTCGACAATTTATCCAGGTACATTCAGAGAGATTAGTGTTTACGTGCCGGCGGAGTATAAAGCCGACAAGCCGGCGTGCGTCTACGTTGGTCTCGATGGGTTAGGATTCAATGCGTCTACGGTTTTTGACAACCTGATTTACAAACATGAAATGCCAGTGACGATAGCCATAGGCATTGCGCCCGGGGCCGTCGCCTCTGACAGGCAAGAGTCCAACGTAGTCGCAAATCGCACGGATACAGCGCAGGGCGACGACCCAAATCCGCGGTACAACCGTAGTTTTGAGTTCGACTCTTTGAACGCGAACCTGGCCCATTTTATCCTTGAAGAGGTTTTCCCTGAAGTTGAGCGCCGCAAGACTGCTAGTGGCCTCCGGATTCGGTTATCGAAAGACCCCAATGACCGGGCAGCTGGCGGGGCTAGCACCGGCGGCATCGGTGCCTTCACTCTCGCTTGGGAGCGACCTGACGCATTTAGGCGCGTTTTCACAGCCGTCGGAACTTTTGTTGGCATGAGGGGTGGTGATCATTACGCTGTGCTGATTCGCAAGACAGCACCCAAGCCCATTCGCATCTTCATGCAGGACGGTTCAGAGGACGAGTGGATGCGCGGTCCCGAGATGGGCGATTGGTGGATGAGTAATCAGACTATCGAGCGGGCACTGGAATTTGCGGGGTACCAGGTCAAACACGTCTGGGGCGGAGGATCTCATAATGACGCCCAGGCACAAGCGATTTTTCCAGACGCCATGCGGTGGCTTTGGAAAGATTGGCCGCAGCCCATTACAGCGGGCGAATCCAACAATACTTTTCTTCAGGCGATCCTGTTACCGCATGAGGATTGGCAGGTTGTCGCGGGAAAGTACCAATCAGTCGGAATTCTAGCAGCAGATCCTATGGGCGAAGTTGTGTTTCGAGATGGAGCGGGTTCGAAAAGCGAGGTGATTGACATCGATGGCCAACTCGGCTCATACGCGCCGCTCTCAATGAGTTATGAAGGCCTTGCATTCGGACCGGACGCACGCGCGTACATTACAGACACAGAACACGCAACGATCGTCGCTGTAACAACGCATGGAAACCGGTCAACACTGGCAAGAAACATAAGAGGGACGGCACTTCTAATAACCTCCGACAGAACGATATACGTTGTCGAGTCCGAAACTGCGGGCACCCATGCGGGGAAGCTATGGCTCGCTAAACCTGGTGGTGAAAAGATTCTGTTGGATGCGTCACTTAATCAGCCAACCAGTATCGCCATCTCTCCGGATGGGCGTTGGCTCGCTCTCGCGGAGAAGGGTAGTCGCTGGGGTTACAGCTACCGGATTCAGTCTGACGGGACTGTCCAGGAGAAACAACAGTTCTTCTGGTTTGAGGTTTCGGATATAGCCGATGACAGTGGCGCAGGCTCTTCCGCGATGGATCGCGATGGACGCCTCTACGTGGCGACACGCATGGGCGTACAGATCTTTGACCACAATGGTCGTGTGAGGGCCATCCTGCCTGTGCCAGGGGGCGAAGCCGTGGGCCTAAGTTTTGGAGGCAGAGGTTTCGACACACTGTTCGTCAGTTGTGCCGATCACAAAATATATCGCCGCAAGCTTAAGATAAACGGTTCGAAGCCATGGGGCGCTCCATCGCATGTGCCGAATTGGGGGCCCTTCTAACTACCGCGCTAACTGGAGCTAGTTCCGCCAGTCGGGAAAGATCATCAGCCCGCCGTGACCTAAGCGCTTCAGGGCGAAGAAATGTGACTGACACGGTCTCACCAGACACCTAGCGCCAGTCGATCGAGCGCTAGCAAGGAGATTAAGATGGATCGTAGGCGACTTATTCAAAAGACAGCCGGCATGTTACTTTTCAGCAGTATTGTTGGGAAAAAGCTGCTGGGAGCCGAAGCAGGCGCACATG
>JBKQKT010000503.1:0-5947 GCA_052147365.1 Candidatus Korobacteraceae bacterium
TGGTGATCAGCCGCTTGCATCACGGCTGGTGGTCGCCTCTGGCTTTTCTGCCGTTCATTGCGTTTGTGGCGCTCGTCATTGTCGGCTCGAGCAATGCCGTCAACCTTACTGACGGCCTCGACGGACTGGCCATCGGTTGCACTGTCATCGCTGCCGGAGCGCTCACCGTTCTTACCTACGTCAGCGGGCACGCGGTTTTTGCCGACTATCTCGAGCTCTCCAAAATGCCCCAGGTCTCGGAGGTGACCATTTTCTGCGGCTCCATGGTCGGCTCCGCAATCGGTTTTCTCTGGTACAACGCGCATCCGGCGGAGATCTTTATGGGCGACGTCGGATCTCTAGCCCTCGGAGGCGCAATCGGAACAGTAGCAGTCATCATCAAGCAGGAATTGCTGCTGCCCTTTATCGGCGGTATCTTCGTCATCGAGGCTCTCTCGGTCATCCTGCAGGTGGGTTCATACAAATTGCGCCGCAAGCGCATCTTCAAGATGGCGCCCATCCATCATCATTTCGAGCTGCTGGGATGGAGCGAGTCCAAGGTGATCGTGCGCTTCTGGATCGCCTCCTTGGTGTTTGCACTCTTTGCTCTCACCACCTTGAAGTTGCGATAGAAGGCGTGAAAACGTGACACAATGGGCCGGGCGGAATTCGTGATGGATGTCAAAGGCAAGCGCGTGCTGGTGGTCGGGCTGGGCAAGTCGGGCGTGGCCAGCGCCCTCTTTTTGGAGAAAAAGGGTGCGCGTGTGGCCGTTTCCGACGCCAAGACAGAAGAGCAGCTCCCGCAGGAGATTCCGCTACTGCTCGATCACGGTATTAGCGTGGAATCCGGACATCACGGCGAGCGGACCTTTCGCGATCAGGACCTGATTGTCATCAGCCCGGGTGTGCCTTTTGATGTGCCGCAATTGGTGCAGGCGCGCACGCGGGGCATTCCTGTGATTGGCGAAGTCGAGTTGGCAGCACGCTTTTTGAAGGGCAAGATCGTCGCCATCACCGGCTCGAACGGTAAGACCACCACTACCGCGCTGGCCGGACAGATTCTTGCCGCAGGTGGACGCCAAGTCCTGGTCGGAGGCAACATCGGAACTCCGGCGATCAGCTTCGTCGATACCTCCACGGATGACACTTGGATCGTGCTGGAGATCAGCAGCTTCCAACTGGAGACCATCGAGACCTTCCATCCGAAGATTGCTGTGGTGCTCAACGTTACTCCAGACCACCTCGACCGTCACTACACCTTCGAGAACTATGCCGCCGCCAAGGCGCGCATCCTTGAGAACCAGACGGCGGACGGCTTTGCAATACTCAACGCCGATAACCCGCCTTGCGTCGCGATGGCTGCAAAAGCCAAAGCTCCCGTGTACTGGTTCAGCCGACTGACAGAAATCAAACGTGGGGCCTTCGCTCGCGCAGAGCGCATTTTCTGGCGGGACGGCAAAACCGAACGCGAGATCATGCCGGTTAGCGAGATTTCCCTGAAAGGGTCACACAACGTCGAAAACGCTCTGGCTGGAGTGTGTGTTGGAATGCTTGCCGGCATTGAGCCGGCGCACATACGCGAAGCGATCGCTGCGTTCAAGGCGGTTGAGCACCGGCTGGAATATGTGGCTACGATTAGCGGCGTCGAATACTACAACGACTCGAAAGCGACCAACGTCGATGCCACGATCAAGGCCCTGGAGTCGTTTCCCGGCAGGATTCACCTCATTCTCGGCGGCAAGGACAAGGGCAGCGATTACAGCGCGCTGAATCCGCTACTGAGAGAGCGAGTCAAGCGCATCTACACGATCGGCGCGGCCGCTGCGAAGATCCAGTCACAGGTGAAGGGCGCGGAAATCGTGAGGGCTGGAACACTCGAGAATGCGGTGAAGCTTGCCGGCGAATCGGCAACTCCCGGCGACGTGGTGCTGCTTGCTCCGGCCTGCGCCAGTTTCGATCAGTTCGATAGCTACGAGCATCGCGGCCGAGTGTTCAAAGAACAGGTGCGCCGGTTGGCATCGAGAGAGCACGAGCCCGCAGCAACCGGCACGCGTGGAGGCAGCCGATAATGGCCAAGCGCGTCAGCGTTGACAAGTGGCTCTTCACAGTTACGCTGTTACTGGTCTTCATCGGGCTGGTGATGGTGTTCAGCGCCTCAGCGGTCATGGCAAAGGAACGGTTTGGGTCGCCCTATGGCTTCCTGCTGCGGCAGATGGCCTGGGCCGCAGCCGGCATCGCGGCCATGGTCGTCATCATGAACGTCGACTACAAGAAGTACCGCCGGCCGTCCGTGGTGTTCACATTTCTCGGATTTACATGCCTGCTGCTGATTGCCGTGTTCCTGTTTCACGATTCCCACAACACGCACCGCTGGATCAAGTTTGGCGGTTTCTCCTTCCAGCCTTCCGAGCTGGCGAAGCCAGGGCTCATTCTCTATCTTGCGTTTTTCCTGGAGTCGCGCTGGCAGCAAATCACCGACTGGAAGCATGTGCTCGTTCCCGCGGCTGCGCCCACAATCCTGCTCGCATTGCTCATTGTGAAGGAGCCCGACTTGGGCACGGCGATCGCGTGCATCGCGATTTCCGCCGCGGTCTTGTTCGTGGCAGGAATGCACATGCGTTATCTGTGGTACGCGCTCGCGGCATCGCTGTTGCCGTTGTACGTCCTCGTGGTTCGCGTGCCGTGGCGCTGGGCGCGCGTGCAAGCCTTCCTCGATCCCTTCAAAGACCCGCAAGGCAAAGGCTTCCACATCATCCAGTCGATGATCGCCGTGAGCACCGGAGGCCTGACCGGCCTCGGCCTGATGGAAGGCAAGCAGAAGCTGTTCTATCTGCCTGAGCCTCACACCGACTTCATCTATGCAGTGACGGCCGAAGAACTGGGCCTGTGGGGCTCACTGCTGGTGGTGCTGCTGTTCAGTATCTTCCTATATCGCGGCATTCGCGTCGCCCTTCGCACCAACGACATGTTCGCCAAGTTTCTCGCCACAGGGATCACCGCTATGGTTGTGGTTCAGGCGCTATTCAACATCAGCGTCGTGCTGGCCATGGTCCCCGCAAAAGGCATCCCGCTGCCCTTCATCTCCTATGGCGGTTCATCGTTGTTCATCACTCTGGCCAGCGTCGGAGTCCTCCTCAACATTACCCAGCAGACGGACTAGCCATGCGCGTGATCATGGCGGGAGGCGGCACCGGCGGACACGTCATTCCTGCATTGGCGATTGCTCAGGAGCTGTGTTCGCGTTATCGAGCGGAGGTCCTGTTTGTTGGAACGCGCCGTGGCATCGAGACGCGCCTGGTGCCGGCTGCCGGATTCGCGCTCCGCCTGATCGAAGTCGGAGGGCTGAACCGGGTTGATTTCGCGACCCGGCTGAAGACGTTGCTGGACCTGCCTCGCGCCGTGGCCGCGTCGGCCAAACTGGTGCGTGAGTTTCGTCCTGACGTGATGATCGGCGTCGGCGGCTACGCTTCGGGACCGGCCATGTTTGCAGCGGGCATGATGAACGTCCCGACCATTGCGTTCGAGCCCAACGTCGTTCCGGGCATTGCCAATCGGCTGGTTGCCCCGATGGTGAGCGCCGCGGCGGTCCACTTTGAAGCCACCTGCCGGCACTTTCGGAACTGTCAAGTTACGGGAGTGCCCGTGCGCCAGGAATTTTTTCATGTTCCTCCCCGGCCGCAGGACGCCCGTCCGACGCTGCTGGTCTTCGGCGGAAGTCAGGGAGCACATGCCATCAATCAGGCAGTGCTGGAGGCCTTGCCGAAGCTCCTGGAGGCCGTGCCGAATATTCACATCATCCATCAGACCGGAGAAAAGGATTACGCGGAAGCACAAGCGTCGTACCTGCTAACCATGCTCTCGGCTGAGGTGTCACCCTTCATCGACGACATGCCCGCGGCCTTTGCGCGCGCTGACCTGCTCCTTTGCCGCTCCGGAGCCAGTACAGTCGCCGAAATCACCGCGGCACGGAAGCCGGCCATCTTCATTCCTCTCCCCACCGCAGCCGATGACCACCAGACCCGCAACGCCGCCACGCTGGCGCAAGCCGGTGCGGCCCGCATGCTGCCCCAATCACAACTTACGGCCGAACGCCTGGTGACTGAGGTTGCCGCCATGTTGTGCGACCGGCTACTGCTGGCGAAGATGTCAGACGCAGCCCGGCATTTCGCCCATCCCGAGGCAGCAGCTACGATTGCAGCCTTGGCCGCGCGCGTCGCTGGCGTTTCAAGCCAGCAGGCTGTAGCCTAGCAGTTTCAGACTTAGTGTATTCGGCTTGGCTGGGTAGAGCGGGCCTTCAGGCCCGCGCCCGCAGACGAGAAAAGAAAACCCCTTGCGCCGCTGAGCTCTGCGACCTCAGCGGCGCAAGCAAAGCAACATCGTGATGACGAACGCCGGCCTGAAGGCCGGCTCTACCTAAATCCGCCAAGACTGAACTGCCTGAGAGACCCGTCTCCATGTTCGCCAAGATCCAGCGCGTGCATTTTGTTGGCATCGGTGGCATCGGCATGAGCGGCATCGCCGAGGTGCTGCTCAACCTCGGCTACAAGGTTTCGGGATCCGATCTCAGGCCTTCGCCGGTCACCAACCGTCTGGCTGACATTGGAGCCGCGGTATTCACTGGGCACAATGCGGACAACGTCGCCGGCGCGGCCGTCGTCATCGTCAGCTCGGCAATCACTCGCGACAACGTCGAGGTCTTCGCCGCGCACGAGCGGCATATCCCGGTGATCCAGCGCGCGGAGATGCTCGCTGAGCTAATGCGACTAAAGTACGGCATCGCCATCGGCGGCATGCATGGCAAGACCACGACCACCTCGATGGTGGCGGCTGTGCTCGCCGCGGGAGGACTTGATCCGACGGTGGTTGTCGGTGGGCGCGTGGACGCCTTGGGCTCCAACGCGCGGCTGGGCAAGTCGGAGTATCTGGTCGCCGAAGCGGACGAAAGCGACCGCTCTTTCCTCAAGCTCTCGCCGATTCTTGCGGTCGTGACCAACATTGACCGCGAGCACATGGATTGTTATCGCGACATGGAGGACGTGAAGAACACCTTCCGCGAATTCATGGACCGCGTGCCCTTCTATGGCATGGTCGTCGCCTGCAATGATAACGACGAGCTGCGCACGCTCCTGCCCTCGGTGCAGCGGCGGATACTCACCTACGGAAACCGCCAGGGCTCTGACTTCCAGATTGCCAATGTGCGCTGCGCCCCACAAGAGAACAGCGCGGCGCTCAGCAGGTTTTGCGTGAGCTATCAAGGCAGCGATCTGGGCGAATTCGAGTTGCGGGTTCCCGGTGAGCACAACATCGCGAACGCGACCGCCGCGATTGCGGTCGGCATTGGACTGGATGTTCCGGTCGAGAAGGTTCGCGAAGCGCTAGGCAACTTCAACGGCGTGGACCGCCGCTTTCAGCGCATCGGCACCGCCAACGGTGTGACCGTGATCGACGATTACGGACATCATCCCACCGAGATTCGGGCCACTCTGGCGGCGGCGCGGCAGTGCGGTTTCCGCAGGATACATGTCATCTTCCAGCCCCATCGCTACACGCGAACGCAACTGCTGCTGGATGAATTCGCCACCGCTTTTCGCGATGCCGATTCGGTTCTTGTGCTCGATATCTACCCAGCCAGCGAGCCGCCGATTCCCGGCATTACGGCCGAGCTTCTAGCTAGGCGAATCGCCGCAGCCGGCGGGCAGTCGGCCCACTACGTTTCATCCTTCCCTGACGCTGTTACGCTTGCGGCGAGCATAGCGCAGTCCGGCGACATGGTCCTTACGCTTGGCGCGGGAAGCGTCTGGCAACTCGGCCCACGGTTGCTGGAAGAGTTAAGAACTACGGACGACAGAGCGGACAGCGGCAGAGTACGTAGCAGGAGCTAGAGCGGTTCCCGATTTGCTGTATCGGGGCACGGGTAGAGCGGCGCTTCAGCGCCGCGTTAAGCCATTTCCCTTTATTTTGCTTCCGC
>JBKQKT010000504.1:0-3172 GCA_052147365.1 Candidatus Korobacteraceae bacterium
GAGGCAGCGCTCGAACAATCGCGCCGCGGCGGCCACTTGTGGATCTTCGCCGAGACGCCACTCTTGGCTTCGGAGTGCCGCATCTACATATATAACCTCGCGCTGCGGCTTGGCGTACCGGTCAAGGGTGGGGGTCTCAAGGATGGCATCGAGGTCTTTCCGCGCCAGGATCAGATCGAGGACGGCGAGTACGGCAACGCCATTCGCGCGCCGCTCGGCGTGCATCGCAAAACGAACCAGCGGTACTGGTTCTACGTGCCGCCCTCACGCCCGAGGCGCAACTCGATTACCTCGACAGCCTGAAGAAGCTTACCGAGGTAGAACTGAGAACCTTCATCCACGGCATGACACTGCCGGAAGCCTACCGGCCGGTCGTGGCCCCTCCATATATACCACCGGCTACAGAGTCGCTTCGCACTGAGTTCCGGATTCTCGACTACGTCCGCACGACGCGCAAGGATAGCCGCAACTGGTGGGCGCGCTGCCCATCGTGCGCCCAGGCCGGGCACGACCGAACAGGCGACAACCTCGCCATCCAGATCAGGAATCCCCGCCTCTACAAGTGCTGGGCCGGCTGCACGAAGGAAGAGATTCGCGCGGCGTTGGGCCAGCCGATCCGCAGCAAGGTCGCGGTTTGAGGAGGCGATGCCGATGACTCCCACAGCAAAGATCGTCGCTAACAACGCCAATCGATATGCGCGATATGGTCTGTCATTGCCGCCACAGACGCTTCGCGCCTTGGAGAAGCGCGGCATCTACTGCCAGCCTAGCGTCTCAATCGAGCATCAGCATCTGGCGCGGCGGTATGTTCTACGCGGCGTCGAGGCCGGCGGCGCAGTCGCCGACATGGGCCGTTACTGCGCCTATCTCGACACCAGCGGAACTCCGCTGCCGTGGCTGCAACAAATCGATTCAATATCCGGCAACGGCCGCCACGCCATCGTGATCGCGCCGGAACTGGTGCGGATCGAGATGCTGCGCATCGGCCATACCTATGAACTGGCCATCACGCGGATTTGGCTGAAGTCCGAAGAAGGCCACACGCGCCCGGCGATCGCCACGGCGCCCGTCTTCCGGGGCCGTCAGGGAACGCTTGCCGTTGAACTCTGGAATGCGGAGAACAAGTCCCTGCGTGGTACGGTTGCACCGGTTTTCTACACCGCAGCCGGCGAGGTGCTTGATCTGCCGAAGCAATTCGACGAAGCAATACGCAGGATCACCGGTGCGGTCGCATGCCTAGGATGTAAGCACACGCACATCGCCGTGGCTCCGGCCGCGAACAAAGGCGGTGAGCTATGAAGTACGCCATTGAGGTGGGCAAGCCAGACTGGCGGCCTCTTGAAAGCGCCATGCCGCCCGAGTTCTGCGAAGAATTCATGTTCATGGGTAAGGCCGGCGACATCGTTCTCTACAAGCACCGCCTGACGCGGCGCTATCTGAACATCGACGCTGTGACTGGGAAATTCTACCGCTATGCCAATGACAATTACGTCGAGATCGACCGACGGCAGGCGCTCGATTCTGTCTACGGCCACGACCAATGAAAAGGAGTGAAGCAAAATGGGCAAGAGTGTTAACAAGGTCATTCTTCTGGGCCGCGCCGGCAAGGACCCGTCGGTCCACATCCTGCGCACCGGCACGGTCGTCAACCTGTCGCTCGCCACCAGCGAACGCTACCGGGACATCCACGGTGACTGGCAGGAACACACGGAGTGGCACAGCCTGGTCGGCTTCCAGCGGGTCGGTGAGATCCTGCGCGACTATGTCCGCAAGGGCTCGCGCCTCTACATCGAAGGCTCGCTGCGGACGCGCTCATGGGACGACCGGCAGACTGGCCAGCGCCGTTATCGCTCGGAGATCGTCGTAAAGGAGGTCAGCCTTCTGTCGCCCCCGCCCAATGACGGCAGCGATGATGTGGAGCACTACGTCAGCGGGCAAGACTTCGCGCCGTCCGAGTTTAGCGAGGAGCCGGAGATCACGCAGGAGGAAGTATCGTACTGATCTGGGATAGCGTTGAGGCAAACCAAGTTTGAAAAATGCTGGACCCTGCGGCGTTTGCCGTGACTGGTCCGCGCGGTTTTCAGAAAATCCAACTTGGTGGAGTTGGCTATCGTCGTTTAGGGAGCGATTCTGGTGGCAACCACGTCCTGCTTCGCCAGTACTCGTGGCTCAGAGTGGACTGTCTCAACTTCTCGACAGCTGGAATGTTCTCGGCAAATCTTG
Source organism: Candidatus Korobacteraceae bacterium (assembly GCA_052147365.1). Classification (GTDB taxonomy): domain Bacteria; phylum Acidobacteriota; class Terriglobia; order Terriglobales; family Acidobacteriaceae; genus Bog-257. The sequence continues at coordinate 2,224 of JBKQKT010000504.1, forward strand.
GTTGCTTCGACAAGATGGGATCAGACTCAGGGTTCCACGCGTCTTTGGGTGGTTCGCCAGGTTGAGACCAGATGTCCTTCACGATGCCCGTCTTCGAAACCACTTCTTGGTGTGCGTGGGCCCACGTTCTACGATTCAATTCATCTACCGTCTTCAGGTCGACCGACTGGTAAAAGGGAAGATGCCTTCGGTGGGTGTAAACAATGAGGTGTTTTGGTGTAAGTGGCAGCGTAATCTCTACGTCGATTGTTGCCAGGCCGGGAGGGCGGTAGAACGGCGGGAGCTTGTATGCGTTCGGGTTAAACATTACGGCAGGATTGTCAGACGTAATGAAGCCAGTGGCGTCGTTCGTTATGAGTATCGACGAGACCATGTTGAAAAGCATCGGAGCTGAAGCCTCAATGGTGGATGTAGTGTAGTAGGCAGCGTGGTTTCGGATGTATTCCGAAAGCTCTTCGGCCTGGTCCGGAGTGCCAGCCTTCTCGACGGTCTCCTCCAATGGTTGAAGCTGTCTTCGGAGCGAATCACTTTGGACGGGTGCCCTGCCCATCATTGCGGCGGTGAAGACAGCAAGCTTTGCCCTGTGCGACGTTGACAGGTTCTGCCTATTGCGAACAGCTTGCAACACACCCTGGAAGTCACTCTCGATCCGTCCGAGATAGTTCTCAACATCGAGATTGCGTTCGCCATCTTTCAGATGGACCGTGTAACGGTCATTTGACGTGAAGCTTTTCGTGGGCGACTTCCGGCGAACCTCCTTGCTCTCTTTAGCAATAATGTGGAGCGCAGCCATCTGACCGGCCGGCGTATATGGCTCTAGCCAACTGCGGAGGTAGACTCGAGGGATCGTGTGCTGATGCTTGTGTGTCTTCGTCATTGCTTATCCAGAACACATTAGCTTACCCCTGCTATGTAGGCGGAGGTGGAAATCTGTCAAGTTCACCTTCGC
>JBKQKT010000505.1:0-21333 GCA_052147365.1 Candidatus Korobacteraceae bacterium
TCGCGCTGACCGGAAGCGTGGAAGCCGGAAAGAGTGTTGCCGGAAGAGCTGGGAAAAATCTTAAGAAGTCGACCATGGAGCTTGGCGGCAGCGACGCCTTTATCGTACTTGAGGATGCCGACCTCGATAAAACGGTCAAGTGGGCGGTCTGGGGCAAGATGAACAACACAGGCCAGTGCTGCGTCGCGGCAAAGCGCTTCATTGTGGTCGAAGAGTTGGCAGACCGCTTTCTCGACAAGTTCCAAACGGCATTGGCGGCACTCAAGCCAGGGGACCCGATGGACGAGGCTACAACTCTCGGGCCCCTATCCACGGAAGCGGCACTCGTACAGCTGCTGGGCCAGGTCGAAGGAGCTGTAGCCAAGGGTGCCACTGTCGTGATGGGGGGAAAGCGCATCGATCGACCGGGCGCGTTCATGCAGGCGACGATTCTTACAAATATAAAGCCCGACAATCCCGCGTTCAGGCAGGAATTCTTCGGGCCAGTTGCGCTCTTCTTTCGAGTCAAGAACGAGGATGAGGCGCTTGCTCTCGCCAACGACTCGGATTTCGGGTTGGGGGGCTCGGTGTTTACCAGGGACGTTGCGCGCGGCAAACGCGTGGCGAGCCGCGTCGACACGGGGATGATGTTCGTGAATCACCCGACCTGGACGAAACCAGATTTACCGTTCGGCGGAATCAAGGACTCGGGCTACGGGCGTGAGCTCAGCAGCATGGGCATCCAGGAGTTTGTGAACAAGAAGCTGGTTTGCGTCGAGTCGATCGACGCGCCGGCATAGACAACGGCTACGAGACCGTGAGCGGGATATCGATCCATCAAATTTTTGAAAACAGGAGTCACCTATGGCACGCAAAATGAACGCAGCAGTAGTCGAAGAGTTTGGAAAGCCCTTACTGCTTCAGGAATGGGACATCCCGTTTCCCGGACCGGGACAGATTCTAGTCAAAACCGAGGCCTGCGGCGTATGCCACACGGATCTCCATGCCGCGCATGGCGACTGGCCGATCAAGCCCTCGCTCCCGTTCATTCCTGGCCATGAGGCCATCGGGCCGGTCGTCGCGGTCGGATCGGGCGTGACGATCGTGAAGGAGGGCGACCGGGTCGGGGTGCCTTGGCTCTATTCGGCGTGTGGTCATTGTGAGTATTGCTTGACCGGGTGGGAGACGGTGTGCGCCCAGGCCCAGTTCGGCGGCTATACCAGGAACGGCGGCTTTGCCGAGTACCTCCTCGCAGACCCGAACTACGTAGCGCATGTGCCTGCCGGCCTCACCGCCGTGGATGCCGCGCCGCTGATCTGCGCTGGCATCACCACTTACAAGGGAATCAAGGAGAGCGGAGCGAAGCCCGGCGAATGGATAGCCATCTCCGGCGCCGGCGGACTCGGGCATCTGGCGATCCAGTATGCCAAGGCCATGGGTCTGCTCGTCTGCGCGATAGACATCGATGATGGCAAGCTGGCCCATGCCAAGCGCGTCGGAGCCGATCTTGTGATCAATGCCAAGGCTGGCGACCCAGCCGCCGCCTTGAAGAAGGAGACCAGTGGCGGAGCGCACAGCGTTCTGATTACGGCGCCCTCCCTCATAGCATTTAAGCAGGGCGTTGGTATGACCAGGAAGCGCGGTACTTGTGTCCTGGTCGGGCTACCGCCGGGCGAATTCCCGGTTCCCCTCTTCGATGTGGTGGCGAACTGCGTAACCATCCGGGGTTCGTTTGTCGGCACGCGTCAGGACATGGCCGAAGCACTCGCATTCGCCGTCGAGGGCAAAGTGAAGGCCGATATCGAGCTGCAACCTTTGGGTTCGATCAACCAAATCTTCGACCGGCTCCAACATGGCAATGTGCCGTCACGCGTCGTCCTCGACTTCGGGAAAGACTTCGATCAGCTCGAGCACGCCGATGAGGCGTCACACGTCATTCTCGAACACGCAGGTGCTTGAAAACGAAATATCAGCGATGGGACTAGGTCAGGGATAGCTAGGCCATCTGTTTTTACTGAGGCGAACATGCTCGCGACAAAGCGGAAGGCCCCCAGCACCAAGCTGGCGGACGAACGGGAAACCTCTTCGCACATCAGCGTTCATCCTCTCTACAGTCCCGCAGACCTCGAGGGCTGGGACTATGACCGGGATCTCAACTATCCCGGACAGTTTCCCTACACCCGCGGAGCGCAGGCTACGATGTATCGCGGCCGACTGTGGACCATGCGGCAATATGCCGGCATGGGCGACGCTGAGGAGTCTAACCGCCGCTACAAGTATCTGCTGAGCAACGGCACGACGGGATTGAGCGTGGCCTTCGATCTGCCGACGCAGATCGGCATGGACTCCGATAGCCCGCTCGCCATGGGTGAGGTCGGCAAAGTAGGCGTGGCCATTGACTCCATCGAGGACATGCTGCGCTTGTTCGACGGCATCAACCTGGAGAAGATCTCCACCTCGATGACCATCAACGCGACCGCGTCCATTCTGCTGGCGCTCTACATCGTGACCGCGCGGCGGACCGGACGCGACGTGCTCAAGCTGTCGGGTACCATCCAGAACGATGTGCTGAAGGAGTACATCGCGCGCGGCACCTACATCTATCCGCCGGCGCAGGCGATGCGCATTATCACCGACATTTTTTCTTATGCGAATGAGAACGTGCCCGAGTGGAACACCATCTCCATCTCCGGTTACCACATGCGCGAAGCGGGATGCACCGCCCTGCAGGAAGTGGCGTTCACCCTGGCCAACGGCATGACCTACGTGCAGGCCGCAATCGATGCTGGTCTCGATGTGGACAAATTCGCGCCACGGCTGTCGTTCTTCTTCAACGCGCATAGCAATTTCCTCGAGGAAGTGGCGAAGTTCCGCGCCGCCCGCCGCATGTGGGCCCGCATTATGCGCGATCACTTCCACGCCAAGAATCCCAAGTCGTGGATGCTGCGCTTTCATACGCAAACCGCGGGCTCGACGCTCACGGCACAACAACCGGAGATCAATATCGCCCGCACTGCCTTGCAGGCCATGGCGGCCGTGCTGGGAGGAACGCAGTCGCTGCACACCAACTCCTTCGACGAAGCGCTGGCGCTCCCGACCGAGCAGTCGGCGCGCATCGCTCTGCGCACCCAGCAGATCATCGCCTACGAATCGGGAGCGCCGCAGACCATCGACCCCTTGGCCGGCTCGTATTATGTAGAGTCGCTGACCAACCAGGTCGAAGCAGGCGCGCGCGGCTATCTTCACAAAATTGAGGCCATGGGCGGCGTTTTGAAGGCGATCGAGCGCGGCTACGTGCAGCAGGAAATCCAGAACGCCGCGTACATATATCAGCAGGCGGTCGATCGTCAGGAAGCCATTGTAGTGGGGGTGAATGCCTTCGAACTCGAGGAAGAGAAGTCGATACCGCTGCTGCACATGGACGAGTCGCTGGAACGCAAACAGGTCGAGCGCCTGCGCGCGCTGCGCGCCAAGCGTGATCCTGCGAAGTGGCAGGCCGCACTGAAGGCCGTCGAAGATACCGCCTGCGGCAACGGCAACTTGATGCCGGTGATCGTCGAGGCCGTCGAGGCCGATGGCACGGTCGGCGAAATTTCCGACGCCATGCGCCGGGTATACGGCGAGTACCGCGAGACGGTAGTGATCTAGCAATCTAGCTTCTCACACTAAGGATGACAGCGTAGAGGGCCCTTCGACTCGCTACGTAAAGGCGACGCGGATCAAGCCGCAATAATAATCTGCCGGGTGGTCACTTCTGACCAGACTTGTACCTGTCGGCCCCGCTATGCTCCCTCGATAAAGCGAGAGCCGGTGTCAGGCGGTCAGAGCGAAGTCGATATTCCCCTACACTGCGACTGGCTCTGCGCAACTATGGGGTTCCGAAGGGGGGTGGCGATGCATTCACCATACGGCATGGAACTGGTCGAAGACTGTCTCTCCTGTAAGTTGTGTTCTGAGGGCTTTTTCTGCCATTTGCCGAAATCAGTGATGGAAGCCTTCCAATCTCTGAAGTTCACGTTTGCGTATCCTGCCGGCGCAACTCTATTCGTAGAAGGGCAAGTCTGCCGCGGCATTTACATTCTCTGCAAAGGACGTGTGAAGTTATCAGCTACTTCGAGGGAAGGTCAGACCCTAATCTTACAGGTTGCTCAGCCTGGGGAGGTGTTAGGGTTGAACGCAACCGTCTCTGGATCCCCGCACGATACAACTGCAGAAACTGGCCAGCCGTGCCAACTAAACTTTGTTAAACGCGACGACTTTCTTAAGTTCCTGACGGAAAACGGCCTTGCCGGCATGCACGCAGCCATCCAGTTGAGCCGCGAGTCCCAGCACGCGTACCAGCAGCTTCGCTCGTTCGTAACGACCTCAGCTCCCGGGCGAATTGCCCGCTTGATGTTGGATTGGTCGCACGACGATTCCGGGATGGCAACGGCTCACGGAATCAGAGTGGCCTTGACCCATGATGAGATCGGCCAAATCATCGGCATGTCGCGCGAGACCGTTACCCGTACTCTTACCAATTTTCGCAAGCAGCGCATTGCGGAACTTCATGGTTCCACTCTGCTGATCCAGAATATGCCTGCCATTCAGAAGCTGGCTGGCGCATGATCGGCGTAAATCTAGCTCGTACGGCGGCCTAATTCATCGGCAGGAGTTTCTTATGGCGGAACAGCAATTATCGAAACAAACAAAGATGGCGATGGCCTCCCAATTTTTGGGATTCATGCTGGATGCGTATGACATGGCGATGGTGCTGGTCATGGCGCCGATCCTGGTGAAAGTTTTCGTGTCACCCAAGGGCAGCGCCGCCTGGCAGTACATTGTTATCGTATTCAGCTATTCCATCACGATGGCGTCGAGGCCGATCGGATCTGCGATTTTTGGACGCTATGCCGACAAAATCGGCAGGCGGTCCCTCCTGGTCCTCACCATCGGCGGCGTTGGCGTGATGTCCTTCCTGGGAGGATTTCTTCCCACGTATGCCCAAATCGGCATCTGGTCGTATGTCATTTTTTGCGTGCTGCGGTTACTCATGGGCGTTTTCTTCGGTGGCGAATACGCGGTTGGCCATACCTTTGCGATTGAATACGCTCCCCAAAAGAGACGCGGCGCCATTGGTGGTTTCATCCAATCAGGCTTTCCTCTGGGTTACGTATTTGCCTCACTCGTGTTCGCACTCATTTCGTTTCTGACTACTAAAGAAGCCATGGCGGCCTATGGCTGGCGCATCGCGTTCATGTCCGGAGTCATTCCGGTATTCCTGGCACTATATATCCGGAACAACCTCCAGGAATCGCCGGAATTCGAAAAGGCCAAGTCCGAGGGGAAGATCGAAAAGTCCCCTTTCCTGAGCCTGTTCAAACCTCCCCAGGTGTGGGACTTTCTGCAGGTGTTCTTCTTCATGACCGGCTTGTTCCTCGCCGACTATTCGGTCTACGGGTTTCTTCCTAACATCCTTACCCTGAAGGGGCGTGGATTCAATACCACCACCTACAGTCTGATCTACGGCTTTGCCCTTTTCATGGCATTCCTGGGTTACAACTTCTACGGCTGGCTGTCGGACAGAACCGGAAGAAAGATTCTTACCCAGTGGTACTGCGTCTTTCTCGTCGTATTTGGAATCCCCGTGTTTTATGTCCTCTATCACGCGGCTGTTCAGCGAAACTTGTGGATGGCAGTGCTGGGAACGGTGATGGCGGCAATGCTCAAGCTGGCATGGGGGGTCGTTCCCGCCTACCTGTGCGAACGCTTTCCCACCAAACGACGCGCGGCGGGTGTCGGCTTCGGCTACTCCTCCGGAGCGCTACTGGGGGCATGGTTTAGCGTTTACGTGTGGTGGGCGCACAAGATCCCCTTTATTGCTGCTATCGAAAAACAGGACATGTGGTTATCGCCAGCGGTCATCCTGACGATCGGCTCGGTCATGACCTTCGTCAGCCTGTGGTACTCGCCGGAGACCAAACATCTTCAGTTGGACGAAGTCGGCGAAAGGGAACGGGCGAGCGATCGAGCAAAGGACCTGAACGGTGTTCCGGACCCTGTGTTCGCAGATTAACCCAATATGACAGTTCAAGACCCGTCTTCGTAGTTAGCTTAGGACACGCAAACCTCTCTTTATACGGACCGCAAAATACCGCAATTAGTAGTTATTTGGGTATGTTCCGAGCACAAAAACGAGCACACGTGAAATGGCAACCCTTGGCCGAAAACAGTTCCTTCTGGGCTACGTGTCCGTGCAGACAACCGAACGGCATCTCGGCTGCAAGCAGCGGATTCAAGGGGCGGTGAATGATCACCTCGGCCCCTGCGCACGCCAGCTCTCGTACTCGCTCTCCGCGTACCATCGCGCCACGTCTGCATAGCGCTGAGAGTTGCGCCGAACGCTGGAGAGCATCAGGTTGCGGGTTCGAACGCCTTGCGCCAGGCGATGACATGCGCGCGCGTTAACAGTGCGCAGGTCGGCTGGAGCTCGGAGCAAATTCCTCAACGTCTCCAGAGGTTTCGATTGTTGCACGGCTCGTAATCCGACAGCCCAGGATAGGGAGTCTGTTAGAGAATCGATCAGGCCCTACCAGCGAAGTCCCGCGTTTCTGTATTGATCTTGATCTTTTCACCTTCTTTTATGAACGCGGGAACACGGACCTCAATGCCAGTTTCGAGTACAGCCATCTTGTTAACATTGCCGCCTGCTAGTTCCGTCGATGTGACTGTCAGTTCCACTTCAGCCGGTAACTGCAGCCCAATTGGAGGGCCGTTGAACTTGTCAATCCGGACGATGGTTCCCTCCAGAAGGAAATCTAACGCCTCCCCGACTAAATCGCCGTTGAGTGAAAGCGTTTCGAAACTCTCCTGGTCCAGGAAGTAAGAACCATCTGCGTCGCTGTAGAGGTACGATGCATCGACCGTCTGCAGATCAGGCTCCTTGAACTTGTCACTGGCTTTGAACGTCTTGTCGAATACCGTACGAGTCAGCATGTTCCTCATCTTGAGGCGGACGAGAGTTTGGCCGCCCCGAGCGGTCGGTGTGGAAATTTCCGATTCCAAACAATAGAACGGAACATTTTCAATTTCGATGAACATTTTGCGCTTTACGTCGATGGCGTCGATCAATGCAGCCATAATTCCCTCGAGCAATAATTCGTAAATCCAGTGCAGCTTGCCTTACGCGATTACCCCGAAGATATCAGCACCAACATCCGGCACTTCCAACACTGTCACAACATCTGCCGGTCACACGGCCCGCCCGGCTGCTGCGCCTGAGGCCCATGCCCATTGGAAGTTGAATCCACCCAGTTGGCCGGTTACGTCAACAACCTCACCGATGAAATACAGTCCCGGCACATCACGACATTCCATCGTCTTCGCTGAGAGCGTATCAGTGCTGACGCCTCCCGCCGTAACTTCGGCCTTGTCGTAGCCTTCGGTTCCGACGGGCGCGAATGTCCACGCATGTAATCGACGCTCCAACTGCTCCAGCGCGTGGTTGCTCCACACCAGCGGCTGGACGGAGTCGAGCAACCGTTCCGACAACCGGGCAGGCAGCTTTTCCCGCAACGCCGCCTTCGCGGCGGCCAGATCGCGGCGACTACCCGGTCTCCGCAATTCCGAGAGAAGGTGGTGCCCCGGAGCCCAATCCACCACCACTGGCTCGAGGCCGTTCCAGTACGACGATATCTGAAGTACGGCCGGTCCGCTCAATCCGCGATGCGTGATTAACAGCTTCTCCCGGAAACTGCACTTGCCTAGTGACACCACCACGTTGGCGGAAACGCCGGCCAACCCGCAGAAGTTCTCTCGCTCCTCACACCCCAAAACGAGCGGCACAAGGGCGGGACGACACTGGCAGATAGGCACACCAAATTGGCGAGCCACCTCATATCCAAAGCCGCTAGTACCCATTTTCGGGATTGACAAGCCACCGCTGGCAACAACCAACGACCCAGTGGAAAACCTGGAGTTATCGGTCAGCACAATAAATTCGCTCACGTTGCGGCTGTGGCTGTCGAGTCGATCCGCATGTTTTATTTCCCGGATGTTTGCTCGTAGGAAGATCCTGACATTCGTGGCGGCACATTCACGCAGCAGCATGGCCGTGATCTGCTCCGCCGAGCCATCGCAAAAGAGCTGCCCCAGAGTCTTTTCGTGGTAAGCGATACCATGTCTTTCGACCAGTGCGATGAAATCAGCGGGTGCGTAACGCGCCAGTGCCGATCGGGCAAAGTGAGGATTGGCAGAGATAAAGTTTTCTGGACCGCAATGCAGGTTCGTGAAATTGCAGCGCCCACCGCCAGAAATCAGAATTTTCTTGCCCACCCGCTCTGCGCGCTCGAGCAATGCCACACGCCGCCCTCGACGGCCTGCCTCTATCGCGCACATGAGTCCGGCCGCGCCCGCGCCCACGACCACTACGTCGAAGCATTGCTGTTGGGAATTTCCAATCACGTGCGCCAGCCGTCCCGACTAATCAAAACCTTGCCGTCTCGCTAAAGCCGTTCCCGAGTTCACCCAACGTGCCCGCCCAAATCGAAGGAGATCGGCGCCTGGTCGAGACTCCGCACGAGGTACATGCCCGACGTTGCTCCTGCCCGCCCTTTTCCAATACTGTGGAAAGGGCAGCGAGGAACCGGCCATTGAATTTTATTCTCGACAACGTGGAAACGCGCGTGCTCGGTGCGCTGGTCGAAAAAGATGTTACTACTCCGGACTACTACCCGCTTTCACTTAACGCGCTGGTGAATGCCTGTAATCAGAAGAACAATCGCGACCGGGTGACGCCCAACCCGTGCTGTTGAAGAACTCCACCAGATCCCGGCCACAAGGACGGAACGCCGACTATACGTCCAAGTGGATCGTTCCCGATGGCGTACCCAGCGACCAAATCGCAGGCGCTCGGTCAATGAGTGCAATGGCGATGTTACGCCAGTTACCTGGGCAGATCGGAATATTACGCCAACAATCTAATAGCCTCGCGGCCTAATACCCTGGAGATGGCGCTTCTTGGTGAACATTCATCATTCGGCTACGGCGTGAGTTCCCACGCTGCACAGCAACCTGAACCGCAACATCCTCTACAGCAATGGGCTAGGTCCGTGTGTCTCGACCCACGAAGGCTCTTCACCGAACATCTACACATCCGTTACATCTTGTCGACAACTGCCGAACCTCGTGAAATTAGCCTCTTCACTATGGCCCAGGAGCAGACGAAATCATCTACTGTGAGCCGAATTAAACAAAGAGGAAAAAACAATGAAGAACGCTACATTACTTACGATCACCGGACTCTTGGCCATTGGCCTTATGTTTGGTGTCAACCTTGCGCAAGCCCAGAATGTCGGCAAACCCGGCACCCTAGACCCGAAGTTCGGCACGGATGGAACCGTAACCACCATCTTCACCGGCGCCGGGTCGCCGGTCATGCTGCCGATCGGCGCGGTCCAGCAGGCCAGCGGCGACATCGTGGTGCTCTCCCAGTTCGATTTCGTGGCGGACGAGGGCACTCAGATTGGTTTGACGCGCTACACCGCGGCTGGGCAACTGGATAAAACCTTTGGGACTCAGGGGAGCACAATCACGAACTTCTCTTCCTTCACCTTTGACCCATTTGCATTTGCGTTGGAGCCGAATGGCAAAATCCTTGTCGCAGGGTTTGTATCAGGCGGGGCTAACTTCGGCCTGGCGCAGTTCACGGCCAACGGCGTGCTGGACACAACCTTTGGCACCGACGGCGTGGCGGCAGCCGTCACCGGTGCAGACTTTCCGAACGCATTTCTGCTGCAACCCAACGGACAAATTTTGATGGGCGGCTTTAAAGATGGCGGCAAGAAGAGCCCGGGGTCGCTGTCGCTGGTGCGCTTCAACTCCAACGGCGCGCTGGACACGACGTTTGGCACGGCCGGGATTTCGCTGGTGACGCCCGCCCCTATATTAGGGCCGGAGGCGCTGGCCCTTCTCGCCAATGGCGACTACCTGGCTGTGGGTGAGAACGGAAATGGACGGGCCGGCACAGTGGTGGAGCTCAGCTCTACAGGAGAGCTGTTATCCGGGGTGATTGCGGGAACTCTGACGGCGAGCAGCCCGTTGGCAGGGCTCGAACCCTTCCCGACCATTTTCGAGTCGAACGGCGACTATCTTGTGGCCCAGCCTCATTGTGAAGGCGGCTCAGACTGCGGCGGCACTGATACGAAAGTACAGCTTTTCGGCGAAACCGGTGTGCTGAATTCCGGCTTCAGTTCCACGCCCTTCGGGTTCGGCGGGTTCCATAACACCCCGCAGGCCCTGGCTGTGCAATCGAACGGACAGGTCGTGGTCGGCGACCTTGTTGCCGATGCCTCGGGGCCGATTTTCGGTGGCATTGCACGGCTCGACACCAACGGCGAGCTGGATACCACGTTTGGGAGCGGCGGTACGCTGACGGTTGACAATAACGTGACCGCACTGCTGATCGACACCAACGGAGACATTCTTGCCATCGAGGGAACTGGCAACGACGGGATCGTGGTGGCGGCGTATCTGGCGAATTAGCCGTTTAGACCCGTTGTTTGGGGGTGGCGGACCCACAGACCGGATAGCGCTCGTCGCCAACCAGTTTCGAGGCTATCTTGACCCACCAAGTAGAGACGCTGATCGCAACCACGGTCAGCGTTTTCTTCTGCATGATATGTAACTGGCGAAATCAGGCGATAGCGCTCATTGTGGGTTTTGAGCGTAATCGGGATTTTACGACAGCCATCCGGGAGCCAATGCCGTGGCCGATGGATGCCGGAGTGCATCTACAAAGCGCTGACTCGTCTACTTGGTGGGCGCGGGCATTGCGGATGAGTGGTGATCGACGATCATCCACTGGCCGTTGCGCTTTGCGTAGACGAAGGTGTACCGGGCAGGCCGGCTTTTACTCTCCCCGTCCTTATTGTAGTTAAACGTGTAATTGTCGATAACCACGTATGAAGAGAAACTCCGTGCCAAGTATGCGTCTACCCTGCTTGGATGACCGTCCTCAAATCAGCAAATAACAGTGTACGCGAGGTCTTAGCCGTCATCGTCGCGTTGCGAACACGTGACATTGTGCCCGTCGCACTAGCTGCCGAAACTCGTTTCGACGGGGACGCCAGCGCGCAGAGTCTGCAAATTCACACAGCTGCGTTCTGAGGCGGCCAGGAGTTTTGCCACAAGGTTAGGATCCGTGCCTTCCGCAGGCTGGATGTCGACTCGGCAGCACATCTTCTGAAAGCCAACCGGAACAGTCATATCGATGGCCAGCGTTCCGCGTACGTCGACATGACCGGTCACTTCAACACGAAGCCTGGTAAGCGTAACGTGAAGGCGATTGGCGATGATCCGAATGGTCGCGTCGAGACATGTGGCAAGCGCCGCACAAAGTAAGTCGCCCCGGTTCGGCAGGTCATGATCCCCCCCCACTGCCTCATGAATGCCGAAAGGCCAGACAATTCCATAGTCTTTACTTCCCGGCGCGACGTATCCATGAAAAGCGTCGCTGACAATGCCGTCCTTCGTAGCCGCCCGATCAACAATGGACGCCTCGTCTGGCGCATGCTTGTATCGGTCGCGCAAAGGTTCCTGCCGCTGGCGTACATCCACGCCAATGTCGGTGTGTGTACTCATCATCCGCCACCTCCCGTTCCATATTTCCTTCCTCTGCGAGCCGAAAGTGGAAGTAAACCAAAGTTTCCTTTTTGGCTTTGAAAACGCAAACATAGTACACCCGTCTCGCCTGTTCGCGACACTGTGAAGCCATTTGTCATCGGGAGCACTCCCGACGGTCTTTCATCCGCACCAGTACAGCCCAAAATTCCCTCATTTGTGGCCTACTTTTGCAACACCTCTCCTTATCCCAACCAGTTCATTTGTCGAAATCAGCCCGCACCAAATAGGTGGGCGGTTTTAAGTAATAGCCGCTATTGATCGCCATATCGCCGTAGACCCGAATCAACTGGTCGCCAAACGAAACTTTGTGATCAGGCAGGGCTTTGAAGGCGTTGAGCATGTAGTCTCGAATGGCTTCAGGGTTGTCGCGGCGCTTGGGAGACAAGGTTCCCCAGAGTACCGCCTCGCGATCGTAGAGCGCGAGTACCCGATCAGGAGTTTCGGCACTGAAGGCGTCGGCCCACTTCGCAGCGGCAGCCGCAACATCTTCCTTGTCGCCGGCCCACGCTGTGGAAGCAAGCCCCAGCGGAACGATAAGCGTAAGCAAGGATGAGGGAAATTCCAACACGCTCCATGGTGACCTGACGGCGTGCCAAGAGAGTGGCTCGCGTGAAGCGGGCGTCATCTCAACTTGACGTATAACGCCCATCTCGCCCTCATGGCACACAGTTAGCATCGAGGGCGGGCAGAACTCCGCGTCGCCGACAACCCGTCAAACTGGATTACTTCCGAGTGGCCGACCATCCGGAATTTGGGCGTTTCGGTCAACGCAGGAGCGGAGTCAGTTGCCTGATTCGCACACGAAGTTATCGGTACTGATTAAAAGGCGTTCTCCCCTCAGTTCTGGATCTTGTTGTTTAAGTGCACAGCATAGGGTCCACGGACATTATTGAGCTAGCCTGCCCTGCGTCGCTGCTTCAACCCCACGCATCGCCCAGTTTTGCCTGTGACGGCCCGCATTGCGAGTTCAACCAAGCTGTTTTTAGGGCGTGGGTAGTTTTGGGACCTAAGATTTCCCGTGAATTGTGCTAAATTCGAGGGGAAGTGAGTCTGTGAAGGGATGCAGTTTTCAACATACGGGCCGCTGGCTTCGCTGGGTTGGCGCCGTAGTCGCCTTAATGCTTGCCTTGGCCACGACGCCGGTAAAGGCCGCGCCTTTCAGCAACTATAACCTTATCGAGATGTTCTCGCCCGTAGCCCAATCCCAAGAACAGACTACACCTCCTTGCTCCGACGCCCCTCCCACTTTGAAACGAGGCGCACAACCGGCTCTGCCTCCGTGTCCTGACCCGCCGCCGGTCGCGTCGTCCCCTGCGAACTCCGTACCCACGCGTTCTCTGACTCCTTCCGAAGCCCTGATTGAAAAGGCCAGACAGGCGGCGTTCCAGTTTTCACAGAAGCTTCCCAACTTCATTTGCCAGGAGTTCATGTCACGGTTTGCCCAGCGAGGCCGCGCGGAGAAAATGCCCCTGGACCTGCTTTCCGCTGAAATCGTTTACGAGGACGGGCAGGAAAGTTATCGTAACGTGAAGCTCAATAACCGCCCCACGGACAAGTCCCTGCAGGAAATCGATGGAACCTGGTCCACCGGAGAATTTGCGTCCACCCTAGTGGAACTTTTTCACCCCGATACGGACGCGCAGTTCCGGTCCGCTGGTGGGTCTACCATTTCGGGTTTCAGTGCCCAGGTTTACGACTTTCAAGTGCGGACCGAAAATTCACACTGGAAGTTGCACGCCGGCTCTCAGACCGTGGCTGCGGCTTACACAGGCACTGTATGGGTGGATCCGGCAACCGCGCGCGTCCTCCGAATCGAGATGCAGGCCCGCAACCTACCCTCGGATTTCCCGATGGATACGGTCGAAACCGCAGTTGATTATTCGTACGTGATGGTTGGCGAGAAATCGTTTCTGCTTCCGGTGCATGCCGAGACCTTGGGTTGTGAACGGGGTACCAGCTACTGCAGCCACAACATCATTGACTTCCGCAACTATCACGAATTCAAAGCCGCGATCAAGATTCTCCCCATTGATTGACTCGGATCCCTCGATAGGCTTCGTTCTCCCGGGTTGCGGACGAATGACGGGCTAACCGGACGTAACCCGAAAATGGGGTAATGTCGGAATTGCCTACAAATCTACCAAGAACCAACCAAGAACACTCTTTCGCTCCGGGTCGGAAGTATGACGCACCTTGGCTAAGGAGACCTGATGCTCCTTAGCCACGATCAATAAGATGGTCAGTGCGTTCGGACGACTGCCCAGGGCCAGCGCCCGAGCTGGCTTTACATAGAGATGGCTTAGCAACTGGCCACGAGGAGGCGTCGGGCAAGGATACTCTGGCCCGCTCGGATTGGAACAGCCGAAAGCTTCGTTCCGGTTGGTTGACGAGCCATCCGGAAGTTGGCCTGTTCGGAGTCAACTTGACGGGAAACGCCTGACCCAGCTGGGTGCAGGCATAGGCTCTCGGCCAGCCGCGTGGAGGCGGGCTGGAACGAGCAGACAGCGTGACTTCACCGCTTGAGCAGCAAATTCTCAGGCGGCCAGGTTTCGTCCCTTCGTTCACAGCGGATTACTGCCGGTTTGCGCGTCATCCACCACTAGAGCCTTTTCTGGCGAATTGAAATATTTGTTTAATATTATCTGCCGGAGCAAGCGGGGGTTATAAGCCGCTGCAGACGCGACTCGATCCAACGACGCATCTAGTAGTTTGTCTCAACGCGTGCGCAGTGCATTTCCGCAACCACTTGGCAAATGAAAGGTACACATATGGCGAAATCGCTTTCGGTCTTCGGCATAGCCTACCTGTGCCTGCAAGGCGTATTTGGCCCGGCAGTAGGGCAAGGCGTGAACGCGCCTTTCCCGGACATTCACGTTTCATCGCAATCGACCGAGTCCGCCGCAGCTCGTCTTGCCACTCAGAACACTCTGTTCAGGGAGCAGTTCGAAGATGACATGAGGGCTTCTCCGGAGAGCGAGACTGCCAGGGGAGACTACCGGGATAACGCACTGCTCGACGACTACTCGCTGGCAGCCAGCACGAAGCAAAACGCCGTCGATCGCGCGTATCGTGCGAAGCTCGAAGCCATTTCTACGGAGGGATTTCCCGAGCAGGATCGCCTCTCCCACGACCTCCTCCTCCACGTTCTGGATAATCGCATTGCGGACTACGCGCTGAAGGATTATGAGATGCCCATCTCGCAAATGCAGGGTATCCACAACAGTCTTGCCGATCTTCCGAACTCCGTACCGCTTGATAGCGTGAAGCATTACGAAGATTACATTGCCCGTCTCCACCAAATCCCCCGTGCTTTCGAGCAAACAATCGAAGTACTGCGCCAGGGAGAAAAAGACGGATTGATGCCGGTCCGGATTCTGCTCGAGCAAATACCAGCTCAATGCGAAGGAACTATTGCCGAAGATCCGTTCTTGGCCCCGACGAAGAAGTTTCCCGCTTCCATCTCTGCCGAGGACCAGAAGCGCTTGACGGAAAAAATCGAGCAGGCAGTCAATTCGGACGTGCTCCCCGCGTATCACCATTTGGCGGATTTCATCGCAAAGGACTACGCTCCGCGCGGTCGGACCACAATCGGATTGAACAGCTTGCCGGACGGTGCTCGGCGGTACCAACAAGCAATTCGAGAGCAGACCACCACAGATATGTCGCCGGCGGAGATTCACGCGCTCGGGCTTCGAGAGGTCGAAAGAATTAACGGCCTGCTCACCGATCTTGCTCTCAAAGCGGGTTACAAAAGCCTGAGCAGCTTTCGTGCCGCGCTCAATGGCGATCCTAAATACGTACCGAAATCTCCGGATCAGATCGTGGAGGATTTCCGCCGCTACGTTGGCCAAATGCAGCCACGTTTGCCTGAACTCTTCGGAGTGCTCCCGAAAACCCCGCTGACTGTCGAAGCTGCGCCTGCCTCCCAGCCCAACAATCTCACTCACTACATTTTGGGCACCCCGGGTGGAACCAGGCCAGCTCGCATCGTCGTTGCTACCTCCAACTATACGCATCGAAAACTGCTGAGCGACGAGACGCAGGCCTACCATGAAGGTATCCCCGGCCATCATCTGCAGATCTCCATCCAGCACCGGCTTACCGGCCTACCGGAGTTTCGCCTTCACGTCATCAACAATGCATACGCCGAAGGCTGGGCAGTCTATGCGGAGGCGCTCGGTAAGGAGATCGGGTTTTTCCAGGATCCGGCTTCAGACTATGGACGGCTCAATTTAGAGTTGATGCGTGCGGTCCGCCTTGTCGTCGATACGGGAATTCACTCCGAAGGTTGGACCCACGGACAGGCGGTAGCCTACTTCCGCGAAAGCGGCGCCGGAGATGAGCCTACGATCCAAGCTGAAATTGACCGGTATATTGCATGGCCGGCTCAGGGCCTCAGCTACCAGATCGGTAAGCTCAAGATTCTCGATCTCCGCAATCGCGCCCAGCAGCAGCTTGGTTCCTGCTTCGACCTCAGAGCGTTCCATGATGAAATCCTCAGTGGAGGAAGCCTACCGCTCGACATGCTGGAAGCCCGCGTCGCTAACTGGATTGGAAGTATCCTGTTGCAGCGGATCAAGAGGATCGATCCCATTCCGGCCACGTGATCTCGACTGGTCACCCAATTTGACGGATAACGCCCAATCCGTGTTGTTGTTGAAGTACTCCGCGAAGTCGCGGCCACAAGGACGGAACGCCGACAACACGTCCAAGTGACTTCCCCGAACGAGACTTCGGGACAACTTCCAGAGCCAGGCGGGCCGAAGTTTCCCAACTAAGTTGCAAGTCGGGCCGCGGCTTGGGCTGCGGCTGGCACCTCGGAGATCTTGGTATTTTGGAACGCGACGATTTGCCACTTGTCCTGTTCCTTTACCACAATCAACGTTGGGCGGGTCTCTATTTCCCGCGCCTCGTTGCCTTCCTTGAACTTCACGTTCGCTCGGGCGAATACCACCGCGACATCGGGGCGTAGAAAGCGGATGCTCCGTAGCACGAAACTGGCATGGCTGCCTCTGTAGATCGTCTCGAAGATGTGCCGGTGCGCCGCCTCTATGGCAGCCCGCCCGTCCAACTGTCCCCCAAAGATTTGGATGAAGTTGGCGTCCTCGGCAAACACCGCCGCAAGGCTGACGCTGTCGTAACGATTCCAGGCGGTTTCGATTTGTTGCAGCACTTCCTGGATGACTTTCTCATCTGCTGCCATGACTGTCCTCCTCAATGCGTGCGCATTCTATCAATCCAGGCAACGAAGTACCAAGCAGACGCCAGCTTGGCAAGGGACCTACATCAGTTTGCGGAAGAATGCATTGATCATCGATGAAACCAAGTAACACGCTCCAAGGGGATGGCACGAGTTAGCTCGCAAATTGTAGCGCCTTATAAACCGGCATGTGGGAGATTACTCCCGCGAAGTCAGCCAGCATCCGGCAACTGCATTGGCACCGCCACTTGGAGGTAAAACGTCCTACGCTTTCTTGTGACTTACAGCGTGTCGTCCAGTCTCAGTCGGCGGCTTGCCGACTATACATCCTTCTGGTTGGTGAACGGTCGCGGTTACAGCGGATTTTACTCCGGGCGCTCCGCGTGTTCACGGCCGGGTACCTCCAAGAACCAGCGCAAGCGCGAATCGTTTCGGCATCTCGGTTAAGCCGACAATAACTAACGGGAAGTGGGCACCGGCGATGACCAGTGGGCTTCGCGGAATTGCCAGCGTCCGTCGCGATACTCGGCCAGTCCGGTAAAGTATCCTGCTTGGTCAGCCCGATGTCCGGCGACGTCAACCATAGTTTCGCGCCAGGAAGTCGCTACGATAGCGAGGTCGGCGGTAAGTGGATCAACGCGCAAGTCATCACCCCATCTCAATTCAATGTGAGTGATCGTCTGGGCAAACTTGCGCGTGCCCTCCTGTGCGGCCGCGGCGTTCGGGAAGGCCATCTGACCGTTAACGGCCATGAAGAACGCGGGGCCCGAACCGAAATACTTAAGCCATGCCGCGGGGCCATCCTGGGTGACGCTGTGGGCAACGGTCTGCATGAACGCGTCGACAGCTCGGTCAACGGCGGCGGCTCGCGCCGGCGTCAGCCGCTGTGATTCGCTTGCCCCAGCAACATTAACGAGGCAGCCAGCGAAGATTATCGCTGTTAGCAGAAAAGAGATCCGTAGCTTCAAGGTGTTGGGAAATAGGAAGGCGGGGCTAGTCGAAAGCTGCATATACTCTAATCTCCGTTACCGATTGTAACCGTTGCCGGTTGTAGTACCTGACCGGGCGGTCGGAATCACTTGTGAAATGGGGAGTGGGTGTCGAAAAACTCTTACGCGCCCGAACCAGCAGAAATTAGATTGCGCCAGGATGCCCCATAAACGATGTTCTAGAACCCGATTTACCCGAACTAGCGATCAAAAAGAGTTTTTCAACAAGCCACGGGATATTACGCCAACTACGCAGAGAGTCGAGCAGTTTCGCCAGACTGTAAGCCTATTTCTCGCGGGTACCTTGCGGACACAAGAAGTGAAAACAGAACATGGCGACGGCTAGCGCCAGAATCGAGAACACGCTGGCTTCCGGAGGGCGTCGTTCTCGCGAGGACGAACTCGATCTCCGCTTCAAGGTAGGTTTTGGCAGGTGGCCCAGGTCTCGCGCTCTTCGAGACCTGGGCCACGTATCACTTAACATCACGCCGGCTTCTATTGCGACAGATAGCGCGCGACGGCGAAGTTGTCCGTGAAGCCTCCTCTTGCTGTGGTTACAGTGTTCCCAGCAGCAACGATCTTACCGTCACTCTGCAAAACGAGAGCGCTCACGAATGAGATCGGGCCCGGATTCAGGGTCGTGATCACCGTGCCGTTAGTCCCGAAGTTGGTGTCCAGTTGCCCGGTGGTCGTGTAGCGAGCTAATACGAACGACGACGAAGCGAAGCCGAGGCCCCCGTTAGTGCCCACCCCCGACTGTCCGGCGACAACAATCTCGCCATTGGATTGAATAGCCAGCGCGAAGGCGCCGCCGGCGGGGAATGAGCTTCCAAATCCAGTAATGACACCACCCCCCGCACCGAAGCCAGCCCCAGGATTAAAGGTGGTGTCGACGCTTCCATTGGAGTTATAGCGGACCACACCGAAGCCCGTCTGATTGTCGGCAACAGTGATGCCGTCGCTGGTGAAAGTCAGCAGGGCGCTAGGAGCGGCGCCAGCGACAACGATTTTCCCATTGCTTTGAATCGCGATAGCCGTCGCCGAGGCCACGCAAGCAGCTTGTCCGGAAATGCCGAAACTCTTGTCCAGACTGCCGTTGGTGTTGTAGCGTGCAATCGCCCCCGGCTGTGTGCCCGGCAAATTTGGTGACCCGAAGAGTTCAGACGGCGCCCTTAGGCCTGTGACCACTAAGATCTTGCCATCCGATTGCAGCGTCATCGCGATTGCGATCGGAAAGGTCAAAGCGGCGATGCCGGAATTGCCGAAGGTCGGATCGAGTTGGCCCTCGCTGGTATAGCGCCCGATGAGACCAGCGCCGGTCACCAGGATTTTGCCGTCGGATTGCAAGGCGAGAGCACTGAGTACGCCTGGCCCGGAATCAAGTGATTTCGAGACAGCAAAACCGCCATTGCCAAATGTGGTATCCAGACTGCCGTCGCTGTTGAACCGGCCAACCGATCCTCCGAGGAATCCCTCCGCCGACGCCACAATTTTGCCGTCCGGCTGGATGACTACGGCCACGACAGGGCCGTCGGCGCCAAAAGTGTTGTTCACAATGCCGCCCGTGCCAAAGCTGGAGTCGAGCGTTCCATTGGTGTTGAGGCGCGCCAGAGCGCCGCCGTTCGGAGTGGATCCGCCAATCACGATCTTCCCGTCACTCTGAATCGCTACCGCAGTGGCCATCGTCGAGTCGGGTTGCGTGAAGTTGGTGGTAAAGACTCCTCCTGTCCCAAATGTCGAATCAAGCTGGCCCGCCTGGGCCAAGGCTAATGTTGACGAGGTGATGACCACAACCGTCACAAGAATTACCAGCTGTCGGCCGGTGCTCAAGCTAATCTGTTGGAGCCTACCCTCTACGGGGGAACCCTTCTTCTTGGCAGGGAATAGCTTCATGGAAGTTCTCCTTACTTGTCGATTGAGACCGCCGCCGGCTCGCGACCGGGGTCGTGCCTACCGCTAGCCGGTGTAAATAGGACAGCGCGCCTTAACCGGTGGCTTGCTGCCTGCGTATTTGCTGACTGGGCGTGGCAGGAACGGCCAGAGTTCCTACCAGAGCATGTCGCTAATTTCCCAGATACCGAATTACCTTGAACGCGGTGTCGGAACCGTTGTGGGGCACAAACTGTGAGAAGCCCCCAACAGCAACGATCTTGCCGTCCGACTGGATTGCCAGCCCACCGACACTGACACTGACACCACCAATCCCGAACGAAGTGAAGACCGTGCCGTTAGTCCCGAAAGTAGTGTCGAGTTGGCCCGCCGGCGTATATCGAGCCAACGCGAAGGCCGTTTGTTCGACGAGGGAACCTGTCCCCAACATCACAATGTCCCCGTTCGGCTCAACAGCTAAACCCGTAGTTGCGACGACTGGAAACCCGAGAACGGGAGTCACTGTACCACCGTTGGTGCCGAAGCTTGCGTCCGTAATTCCCACGCCCAGGTAGCGAGATACCGCAAAGGTGGAGGCTGCAACGCCAGGGGACGGCCGGAGAGCATTGTTAGTCAGACTCCCGCCTGCAAGAAAATCTCCGCTGCCGAGAAGCGCCAAGCCGACTGCAGTTCCGGGGCTGGCCAACTGGCCGGCAATTCCGAAGGTGGTGTCGAGACTGCCATTCGAGTCATATTGAGAGACAAAGCCGCTTGTTCCCGAGAAGGAAGACACAACCAGGATCTTTCCACTAGGAAGAAGCGCCAGCCCAGTGGCCGGATAACCAGCGGTCCTCGCCGTGCCCCCGCTCCCAAAGCTGGTGTCAAACTGGCCATTGGACAAAAGACGGAACAGGCTATTGTTGGCCACCAGAATGTTGCCGTCCGGTTGGACAAGCACACCGCTTGCCGCCGGGCCATTAATGAAGCTCAACGTCACGATTCCGCTGGTCCCGAAGGTGGAATCCAGCACTCCGCTGGCGGTGTACCGGAGTACAAATGCGGTGAAACCTCCAGCTACGGCCACGATCTTCCCATCCGACTGCAGGGCTACCGACGTAAACGGGGAGTCCTCCAGGCTCGGTGTGGATACAATGCCACCGCTCCCAAAGGCCGTGTCCAGGCTGCCATCGGTGTTGTAGCGGGCCACCGCAGGGACTGGGAAACCGCTGCTGCCCGGGATTCCAGCACTGACGACGATTTTTCCATCCGACTGGATGGTGACGGCGTTTGCAGAAGCCACGTTGCCGGAGCGGGTTTGATCTCCGAAGTCAGTGGTGACAATGCCTCCGCTGCCAAACGTCGGATCAAGGTGGCCAGCCTGTGCAGCGGTCTGCTGGGAAGCGATGAGTAGGATTGAGAAAATCAACAACAAAGCGCGGTTCAACATCGTGCCGCACATAATGTTTTTCCTCCTGGTTAACTTGATCGCCGCCGAACCATAAGCGACAGTCGAAGGGCATTAGACCGCAAGCCTAAACCCTGCGCGCAGGAACTTGTCACGAGATTGTCACCGCCATGTCAAAAGACCGTCAAAATGTAGGGGGTCTGAAGCAACTTAGCGTGGAGGTCAACTCG
>JBKQKT010000506.1:0-7265 GCA_052147365.1 Candidatus Korobacteraceae bacterium
AGTCGTGCCCTGACACAAACCGTCGCTGACCGAGCTTTTCAGCAGCCTGTGAAGTCGTGCACTGACACAAATCCGGTCATTTCCGGAATGGCTGATGCTCCAGGCTCTCCGGCGTGGGCGAGGTCCAGGAGTTCATGCCCTGCATCAGCACGTGCAGATCGGGGTCGAGCAGGACGTAACCGCCGAGCGCCGTCCGGCCGGGTTCCTCGGGATAGGTGTAACGCAGGTCCTGGAATTCAACGAAATATCCGCGGGTGGCGCCCTCGAGTTTTTGCTCACGGACGTAGGGGAAGATCGCCCAGTCAAGATACACCCGTCCGAGGTGGGATGACTTCGCCGCGCGCGACACCTCGGTTTCTTCCGGCTTGTAGAAGATGCGGCCGCGCGCATCGTTGACATCAGGCTCGGCCGAGTTCACAGGGACGGTCTCGAGGAAGTCGGCGGTATCCACCACGCCGTGCCAGCGAAACGGATTGATCATGTAAGGATACGCAGCCACACGCTGCGGCTCGGCTCCGCGATACAGGAACGAGTCCATGGCGGTGACCGCGCGGCGATGCTGGTAATCGCGGACGCCCCACATCAGCGCCAGGCAGACGAGCGCGATGATGGCTCCGATGCGGCCGCGGGGGCCCTGGCTACGCGCGCCGATCTCCTGGTTGATGAGCGAGAGCAGCGCAGGGATCGCCAGTCCCGCGATGAGTACCGCCCAGATGAGGGGATCGAGGATATACACGAGGTCCCACGAGTACCAGCGATAGTTGAACGGCTCGAAGAGACGAATGCCGTACGCGGTGGTGTAATCAAGAAGAAGATGACTTAACGCCGCGAGCACCGCGAACAAATAAAGATATCCCCAGCGCACAGGCGGTTTGCCGCGGGGTGTGAAGGCTCCCGGCCTTCGCTGCCGAACGCGATGAATAACGTACACGACGCCGAGCACGGCAGCCGCAACAAACGGCACGCCAAAGAAGCTGTGGGTGATGCCGCGATGATGCTGCAGCGCTGCCAGCGGGCTCTTGAGAGTCCATAGCACATCGATATCGGCGGCTTCGGCGGCGAGCACCATGGTGAGCGTTGTCAGCGCGCTCTAGCGGTTGAATCCCGCGCGTCCCATGCAGGCGCCAACCAGAAAATGAGTGGGTGGATCCAAGTGTTTCCTCGAGTGGCCAAGGTTTTACGGCAAGAGAGATATTGTACGCAGGTGGAACGAAATCAGCATGACTAGCGGCGGAGAGACATGTCGTCGTGGCCGGTCTTGCCGGCCAGCAGATCGATGGCGTGCGGCAGGATGTGCAACACGGCGCGCAGCGACTCCGTTGCGCCAGCCGGACTGCCCGGCAGATTGAGGATGAGCGAGCGTCCGCGGACGCCGCACAGGCCGCGGCTCAGCATGGCGAATGGCGTCTGGGCCGTGCCTTCGGAGCGCATTCGCTCGGGAATGCCGTCGATCAACTTGGAGCAGACGGCGCGGGTGGCTTCCGGCGTTACGTCGCGCGCGGCAATGCCAGTGCCGCCCGTAGTGACGATCAACTGCGCCTGCCTGCTCAGGCGGACGAGCGCCGACTCGATGGCTGCCTGCTCATCAGGAACGATTTCCTGGTGCGTGACTTCAAATCCGTTCTGGCGCAGCAACCCGACGGTCGCCGGGCCGGAGACATCGGCGCGCTCGCCGCTTGCGGAAGAATCACTGACGGTCAGTACGGCAGCAGTTCGCGTGCTCACGGGAGAACGATATCACGCCGGAATACGGATTACGGCGCGCTAACTTGCGATATCTGGCCTGAGCTATCCGCGTTGGCCGGCAGCATGCTCACGGTGCAACCGTAAAGTTCTGTTGCGAGGAAAAATAGTACCCGGTGGTATCCCAGGCGCGGATGACCAACTGGTATTGGCCGGAACTCATTGGGACGCTGGCGTTCAGCGTTGAACCGTTACTTTGTGCCACGATCTTGCCGTTCGCATACGCAACCATTCCGGTGATTTGATGTTCATTGTCGGTCGCCATAGCAGTTATTTGTACTGGTGAGCCGCCGTTTCCATTAACCGCCGGCGAGCAGATGGCGACTGTGAGGTCCCGGGTGGGTGCACATGTGATCGTGAAATTCTCCTGCGAGGAAAAATAAGCGCCGCTGGAATCCCAGGCGCGGACGACCAGTTGGTATTGACCCGGAAGCAGTGAAATAGCGGCGTTGAGGATTGCATCGGGACCTTGTGCCACGATTTGGCTGTTAGCATACGCAACCATTCCGGTGATGGGATATTTATTATCTTTCGCCGCGGCGATGATTTGTAGCGGTGAAGTCATGCTGCCGCTAGCTGTCGGCGAGCAGATCACAACGGTATGATCCTGGGTGGCCTCGCAGGGGTTGCCGGCTTGGAAGAACTCCGACTGGCCAATCGACGCCGTGCCATCCCCCGGGCAACTGCTGAGTCCGAGCAAATCGCAGAACATGCGCAACTCACTTCCTTGCTTGTAGTGGGTATCCGACTCATCCGCGCTGTTAACCTGTGGACCTATGAGCACGTGCCAGACGTGGCCGCCACAATTATCAGGATCAGGATTGCCGCCACACTGATTGTCGCCACTTAACTCGCCCTCATCGAATGTCACCAGAAGTACGCCATCACCTCCCGGCTGGAACGGTGGGGAAGCCAGCAACTGCGGCACAAAGGTTTTCAGATAAGCGTCGGCGGCTGCCAATGCTGCCTGATCGCTGCTGCCGTTGTGGGCATCATGTTCGAGATCGGGAGTGATCCAGGTGAAGTTTGCCAGGTTGTTGTTCTCGATGTCCTGCAGCATGTAAGGATCGGCAGGAAGCATGTTTTGCTGCTCGGCAGGGTTGTTGACAACGTCGCTATAGAAGGCGAATGGGTTGTGCCGGCGAACATAGTCGCCATACTCATATCCGAGATAGCCGATTTGCGGCATGGATTGGAAGTAGCCTCTCCAAGTGATTCCCTCATTCGCAAATTGCCTTACCAGGTTGTCAATGGTGATGGTCTGTGAACATCCGTCGCCCGTGCAGATACCGCCAACCCCCGAGCCATTGAATGGAGCCAGGCCGGAGGTTAGCTCGCCGTAGGCCAGCCAGGAGCCATGCGAATCGGAATAGACCTGCAACCCCTGGCTGTATTGGGTAGCCAGTGAGTTCAGGTATGGCATGTATTGGGAAGCTTCACTAACGCTGCGGTTTTCCTCCATGATTACGACCCCATGGTGGGACCCCACAGGGGGACCAACTAGCCCCTGAGCAAAGGCCAGACTGACGCAACATGAAAAAGCGATGACAATAAACAAACTACGACGAACAGACATACAGACCTCACAATTCTGGCGAGAGCGCGCACACTTCGGCACGATCAGATTCGCCGCTCAGGCGGAGCATTGATTTTCGAGCGTTAGGTTTTCGGCTGGCGGAGAGAAAATATATCCGATTCAGTTATGGGCGCAATCCCTCTTAGGTAGCAGACTAGGCTAGCCTGTGGTAACTTCCTGTTCACGAGCCTGTGCTTGATAGAGCTAAGCTTGGAGGATGGGCAAACCGGAACCTGATCCGATCTCGATTCCGGAAAAACTACTGAGACTTAGGCCGGTGATAGTCGCCGCTCTTGCCGCCGGACTTACGCACCAGAAAGACCTCGCGAATCTCGATGCCCTTATCCAGCGCCTTGCACATGTCATAGATCGTGAGCGCTGCAACGGAGGCGGCGACCAGGGCCTCCATTTCCACTCCGGTGACGGCAGTGGTGCGAGCAAGGGTGCGAATGGCAACTCCGTCCCTCTGCAGTTCAGCATGGACTTCTACTTTGGCTAACGGAATGGGGTGGCACATGGGAATGAGCTCTGAAGTGCGTTTGGCGGCCATGACACCGGCCACGCGCGCCACTTCCAACGGATCGCCTTTGGGGTTCCTGGGCAGGGCACGAATGACCTCGCGGCTCATGGCCACGAAGGCGTGAGCTTCGGCCTCGCGCAGGGTGGGGCGTTTGGAGGAGACGTCCACCATGGTCGCGTGCCCTGCGGAGTCGTAGTGGGAGAGGGCTTTCGAATTGGTCGTGCGCTTCGCCATGCTGAGGGTCGCGGGTTTGAAGACCCGCTTAAGCTGTGCCGTCCCTAACGGGACTCGGCTCAATTTTCCGATCTACCCAGCACTCCGCCTTCGGCTCCGTGCTGGGCTAAGCTGTTTCGTCCCTTCCCACCCCAGCGAGCGCAAAAGCGGCGCTCGCCGGGGACCCCGGCTTCGGGACTCCATTGTAGGCATTTCTCGACCTGCTCGATATTCACGACCATCTTCCAATTCGGCTGGTGCGCTATCAGCCTCCAACGATATGGCTGTCTGTTTCAGAAGAGCAGTACAGTCACCGTTTCATCAGCAGCGAAGTGCTCCTGTTCCGGTGGTACCACAATGTAGCAGTTCGAATGCGAGACAGCCATCAAATCTCCGGACCCCTGCCAGCGGATGAGTTCGACTTCGGGCTTCTCATGCGTTCCGCCCAGCTTCGCAGGGAGGAATCGTGTAAGCCCGGTCTTGGTTGCGAACGGCGACTTCAGCGCGGCGGTGGCAAACGGCAACGGTTGCGGGGTTGCGCCGGAAAGTGCATCAAGCACCGGACGGGCAAATAGTTGGAACGTGACCATGGTTGAAGCGGGATTTCCTGGAAGCCCAAAAAACGGCGTCGTCTTGTCGCGCAATGTTACTTCTCCGAACACGACCGGCTTGCCCGGCTGAATGCGTGCGCCGGTGAAGAGGAAGCGCCCTTCGAACGAGGCCAGTACCTGCTCGACCAGGTCATACTTGCCCATGGAAACGCCGCCGGTGACAAGCAGCAAATCAGCTTCCAGCCCCTTGCGCAGGAGCAGCGCCAGTTCATTGGCAGAGTCGGGTGCGATGGGCAGAATCAGCGGCTCACACCCGGCCGCGAGAACCTGGGCGGCGAGGGAATAGCTGTTGGAGTTGCGGATTTCATTCGGGCCGGGTGGAAGATTGATGTCAACCAGTTCATCGCCGGTGGCCAGGATGGCGACGCGAGGCCGGCGGTACGCCGCAATCTCGGGACGGCCCACGGCCGCTGCGACTGCAACAGCGGTGTGCGTGATGCGAGTGCCGCGAGCCACCATAATGGTTCCCTGCGTGGCTTCCGAACCGGCAGCAACGATATTTTCTCCTGCCTGTACCGCACGCTGGACGGTGACGACTTCACTGCTTCGCGCGGTGTACTCGACCATGACGACTGCGTCGGCTCCAGACGGAACCGGAGCGCCAGTCATAATTTCGGCTGTCTCGCCTGATGCAACGGCGATACCGCTCTGCTCCGAGCTTGCCCCAGCTTTTATCTCCCCGATCAGATGCAGGCGGGCAGGTACCGCGGAGACGTCGGCTGCCCGTACGGCGTAGCCGTCGCGTGTGGCACGCCGAAAGGGTGGAAAATCGCGGTCGGCGCGCAGGTCCTCCGCCAGCACCAGTCCGGCGGCGTCCAGCAAGGAGAGCATCTCCGGCTCGGTCGGAGAGAGCCTGGAAGCGTACTGCTCAACAGTATCGCGCGCCTCGCTGAATGACAAGAGTTTGGGTTGGACAGCGGTGGTGGAAGCCATGGTGACTTCACGAATTCTACTTGAGCGTTCGAGGGAACGAAACCGGCAACAGCCTGAGCTGTAGTTGCCGAAAAAAGAAGGGCGGCACATGGCCGCCCTCGTGCATGGAACGGTTTGCCGGTTAAGGATTTTTCTTCGGCGGCGTTTTGCCCTTGCCGTAGGTGGTTTGCACCGAGGCGCCAATCATGGCCAGCATCTGCTTGGCAGGGTCGGCATACTGGCCGGTGGGATCCAATTCAAGATACTTGTTGAAGGCCTGTGCAGTGCCGTCGGGCGCAACCATCTTATCGCCCTTGGTGGTGGCCTTGGCCATTAGGTTGACCCCCTTCCAGTAGTAGGCGGCGGCTTTTGTGGGATCAGCTTTGATCGCATTGTCGAAAGCGGCAACCGCCTCGTCCGGCTTGCCGGTATTCGTGAATACCGCGCCTTCATTGAAATAGTAGATGGCAGCGTTGGCCGGCTCGGCCGCGGCGGCCGCGGAGTACTCCTGCACCGCTTTCTCAGTCTGGCCTGACTTCGCATAAGCATCGGCGAGATTGTTGTGGTAAGCGCCGGCTGTGGGCTTAATTGCTATAGCTTTCTGGTAGGACTCGACGGCGTCCGGGTACTTCTTGGCGCCGCGTTGCGCATCGCCCAGGTTGAACCAAATCAGGTCCTGGTTGGGATCGACCTGGGTAGCTTGTTGCAGGACAGTGATCGCTTCGTCATAATTCCCCTTGCCCTCAAGGTCCTTGGCCTGAGCCAGAGAGGCATTCAGGGTCTTGATCTTCTCGCTCTGCTTTACCGCGGTCTCCCTTTGCTTCTTCTGCTCTTCGGACATGACCGGCTGCTTCTTGGAAAGGTCGAAATCAATAACTCGCGCGTCGTCCCCCGGGATGACGGGCACGTTGCTCACAGTGTCCGTCTTAGCCCCGTCCTTGAGTAGAGTGAAGTGGTAAGTCCCCCCGACTATCCCGAGCGACGCGTATTCGCCCTTGCTATTGGTCTTAAGGTCATACTTCTTGCCGGTGTCGGTACTGACCAGTTCGACTGTCGCGCCTGCGAGTGGCTTGCCGTCGTAATCCTTAACGGTTCCTTTCACAGCCCCCGTCTGCTGCGCCCACATCGGGGCTGCGCTCAAAGCAAGCAGGAGCGCGAACAAGGTGACGAGAGTGATATGTTTTTTCATTTTTTCCTCCAGCGCGTGAAACCCGCAGGGGGGACGCATTGCCCGTGTGCCGGTCTCCGCTATCAATATTGAGATATGAGTTCATGAATGATCCTGGACAGCCGCTAGCGACAAGTAAGGAACCGGATCAGACGCTCCGGCTGCTGCGAAGGCGCGCAGCCGCAACACACAACTGTCACAAGTGCCACAAGCCTGGTCTTCACGGCTGTAGCATGACCACGTTAAATGGAAGGGAGCACTGAGTTCAAGGCCAAGCCGCACAATCTCAAACTTGCGCAACGCGATGAGCGGCGTCTCAATGCGGATTTTGCCCTCCTTCGTTCCCCGGCGTATCACCTCGTTGAACGCCTGATAGAACTCCGGACGGCAATCGGGATAGCCCGAGCTGTCCTGTTGCACTGCGCCGATGTAGATGCGTTCGGCCCCCAACACCTCCGCCCAGCTCACCGCCGCGGACAGAAAATGAGCGTTGCGGAAGGGAACGTAGGTCACCGGAATGTG
>JBKQKT010000507.1:0-4422 GCA_052147365.1 Candidatus Korobacteraceae bacterium
GCGTGCGCAATCTGCATCTCCGCGTGCGCCGCATCTTCCTGGTGCTTCTGCATCAGAATTCGGCCCAACAGAAAATGCGCCTTCTGGATTTGATAATGATTGCGCGACACGTCCGTCGTCAGCGCAATCGCGCGGCGAAGATTCAATTCCGCTTCCGTCGGCCGGTTCGTATCGAAGTACATCTGTCCCAGGTACAAAAAGGCGTCGGGATTCTTGGGATTCAGTGCAATCGCCCGCTTCAGGTAATTCTCGGCCTCCGGGTACCTGCGATAACTTGCTTCGATTTTGCCCAGCGCGGCATAAGTCAGGAAGTCATTCGGTGAAATTGCCAACTCCTGCTTGAGTTCTCCCTCCGCCTCCTGAAGCGTCTTCTCGTCTTCCCCGGCCGCCAGCAGCGCCGCGGCCACCGAATAGTGCGCTCCGGGGTAATGCGGATCTTCCTCGATTACCTTCTTGAATTCCGTCACCGCGTGGGGCGTAAAGTCCGAATTCCCGTACGCCAAACCGAACTGCATATGGAGCGCGGGACTGTCTCCACGCGCCGCCTCCAGCCCACTGAAGACCTGCGAAGCGCAATTCTCGTCGTCAAGGTCGAGACAAACCACGGCCAGGTCGTATTGATTGGCAAAGCTGGGATCGAGTGAGATGGCCGCTTCCAGTTCCTTCCTCGCCTCCTGATCCCGGTTCATCCTGTGCAGCGCCCGCCCAAGAATCTGGTGAACCAGAGCCAGCCCTTTCGGGTCGTCTGCATAGTCGTTCAAAAGCCCTCTTGCCAGGGTTTCCGCGTGCTTCAGGTCGCCAGCTTCGAGCGCCGTCGCCGCGTAATCCCGCTGGAGAGACGGCGAGCCGGGATTCAGGATCAAAGCTTCGTCGAACAGCGCGGAGGCTCTGCCATAATCGCCGATCTGCGCATGGCTATTCGCCAGTTGGCCTAGCGCTTGGGCAAGGAATCCGCGATAGCTTTCCGCGGCTTGGCTCAAATCGCCGGTCTTCTGGGATTGCTGCGCGGCTTCGTAGAGGCTTTGCAGCGTCGAGTTCTTTGATTGCAGGTCATTTGCCGGGGCCTGTGCGGCAACAGCGGAAGAGAGCAAAAGGACACTGAATAGGAAACGTCTGGCCATGATATGCGTGGCATGCTGACCCGGCATTTTGCGCTCGCCCCAGCACTGCCCTGACAACTTTATTCTTTCACAGATCAAGAAGGAATCCCGGGTCCGGCAATGAAAGACGCCGCCTGCGCATTGCGATGCGCCCCGAGTCGCTGGTCGCCCCATATTTCGCGGCGCAACCCGACCGCAAAGAAAAAGCGGGAGGCGGCCGAAAGGCCCGCCCCCCGCTCGTAATGCAGTGTTTCGGTTAGAACGAGTACTTCACATCCAGCTCAATCACGCGCGCGTAGGGCAGTGCCGACCTTACGTTGGTCATGCCGAACGCGTTCGAGCCTGTCGTGCCTGAGTTGAAGGTTGGAGTGATGGTCTTCGACGCGTAATCCTCGGTGTAGCTTACCGTGGTTTGCGAGCCGCCCTGGAAATTCAGCAACGAATGGTTCAGCCAGTCGGATGCCGTCATCCGGAACTGAACCTGCTGTTTTTCGTAAATGTGGAAGGTCCGATAGACCGCGAGGTCGTTGTCGAAGAACGAAGTCATGCTCATATAGGGCCAAGCCTGACCACCCTGCGATCCGAATGCCGGAGCGTTGAAGCACTTTCCGTTCAGCACCTGATGAGTTGTCAGGCCGCTGGTTGGGTTGCAGGTCAACACTGGGCGGATCGGAATTCCCTCATCCGTACCGAAGTACGCCGGATCTCCAAGCGCCGTTGAAACTCCCGTGTCCGTCGTAACGTTGCAGTTGGCCGCGTTGTAAGGAACGGTGCCGTTCTTGGTGCAGGAAGCGCCTATTGTGTCCACCGGCAGTCCGGTGTACCCCAGTCCCAGTCCGAAGTTCACCGAACCGACAGCGGGAATGTACCCGCCCTTCTGCCAGGTCGAGATGCCGCTGATCGTCCAGCCGCCGCCCAACGCGTTAACCAGTGAGCTCCCGGTATGGAGCGTGCCGCTGTTGTACGTGTAGGACGAGTTGAAGATCAAAGGCCGGTCCTGCGCCGTCGGGGCATAATTGCCTGCCTCGGTGTAGGGGTCTTGCTGGACTGTCGTTCCCAGCGCCTTAGACCATGCTCCGTTCAGGTTGAACGTCAACCGTCCGGTGGTCTTGGTCCAAGTCACCTGAAGGCCGTTGTAGTTGGCATATGCGGTGTTCTGGAGTTCGTACGTTGAGTTGGTGCCGTAAGCCAAACCTAACGGATGGTAGTCCGCAAGGCTGTTGCCGTAGCTCGTGCACGTCATCGTAGTGAAGTTCGGGTCGCAGGTCACGTTTTGCGGGTTGGTGGCAATATGACCGGTTTTCGGATCGGCCGCGAACAAGGCGCCCTTCGGCATCTTGTTCTGGTTGGTCAACTCGGTGTAGCTGCTGCCCGAGATGTCTTCGCCGCCATCCACAAGCTGGCTGGTCGAGCTGCCTACGTACGCGACTTCCAGTTGAGAGTTCCAAGGCAGCCGCTGGTCGATGGTGAAGTTATACGCCTGTGTCATCGGCTGTCCGTAGCTCGTCGGGTCCAGACCCGTCTGGCCACCCTGAACGCCGCAAGGCGCAGCTCTGGTGAACGATGGGCAGGGCACAAAGGCCTGGTTCTTGATGTTCTGCATCTGCAGTTCCGTTGACCCGGGCTGACCGTACGTTTGCACGCCAGCCGCGGTGCCTTGCGCCTCGCCGTTGGCAACGGTGTTGACCTGGGTAACGTAACGATACACGCCCCATCCGCCGCGAACCACGGTGTTGCCCGTGCCGAACACGTCATACGACATGCCGAAGCGAGCATCCGGATACGCAAAGCGGTTTGGTTGGCCGCTAAGCGGTACGCCTGCGTCGATTGCGTGCCAGTAGTATCCAGGCGCGTATTTGCCGGTGTAGAAGTCATTCAGCACGCGGCCAGGGTAGAACACCGCGAGTCCGATATGGTCACGATCGTACCAGTGGCCCACGTGCTCGATGCGGATTCCGAGATCGAGGGTCAGGTGGCGGGTCGCCTTAAACGTATCGTCAATAAAGCCCGCCGTCGACATCTGTGCAACGTCGCCGATGGGTGCGTTGTTGTGCTCTGTGTAGCCGCTCATCAGGCCGTTGACGAAGTTCGCGACTCCATTGAACGGCGCGCCGATTGTTGTGCCGGTAATCGGTGAGCCCGAAGCGGTCGTGCCGATCAGGTCCGGATGCTGCCCGGCGCTGAAGCTCATGATTCCGTCCTCGTCGTAGCTGAACGAGCTTTGCACGTTATCTGTGGTCTGCGTGAATCCACCGATCTTGATGGTGTGCAATCCCCAAACCTTGGTGAGCGTATCGCCGAACTGCGGCGCTTCCTTCTTCACCTCGTAATGACCCACAGGATTCTCGAAGATCGAGGCCTGCGAGAAATCGGGGATGTTTCCGTTGCTGTTGTACGCGGGAATGTTCGCTGACGGCGTACTGAACACTTTGCCGTAGGTGTAGCCCAGCGTGGTCCTGAACGCCGCGGACGGGTTCGGGGTTGTGAATGGATAGCTGCCGAACGCCCAAGCCGCCAGGAAGTCGTTGGTGGTTGTGGCATTGAAGCTATGCACGATGTGGCCGGCCATGACCTTGCCGTAGTTGTTTTCCACTTCGCCGCCGCCCGGGAAGGGGATGGCGTTGCCCGGCGTCCAATAAAGGTGCGCGCCATTGCCCTGCGCGAATCCTGAGCTGAATGCCTGCTCATAGCTGCCGTAGATCTTCGTGTTGTCGCCCAGCAGATAATCCATGCGCACGCGATAGATCCACCCGTTGTCAACGTTCACGATCGGCTGGTAGTAGTTGCAACCGTTGCAAACGGTTGCGCTCGGCGTGAAATTCGCCTTGGGCCAGATCTTGGCCAAAGCTGCCGCACCCGGATCGAGGAATCCAGTGGGAAACTTCTGACCATTATCCGTGTTGTAGGTTACGGCGCTGGACCCGCTTCCACTCGTATACGTCCCGGTTGGCGTCAGCTGTGGCAATGTTGCGTAGTTGGTTCCATTCGCCACCACAGCAGTACTAAGGTCGCTGCACCACTGTCCGCCGCCGACGCCGCTGAATACACCAGATGGGCCGCCGGAAGCCACCGTGCCCAGAACGAATCCATGCGGGCACAGCGTCGTGTTGTCGGTGTTGTCGGTCGAAAAGTCGCCAGCCATCATTTCAGGCGTGGGAATATTCGACGTCAAAATGTTGGCGTTGCCCTGGTTCTGCAGCCACTTCTCAAAGCCGCCCCAGAACAGCAGGTGCTTGTGCGTCCCTGGAACCGGGCCACCAAAACTGCCGCCCGGATAATAGTAGCTTTGCGGTCCAAGCGCTGTGCCTGAATTCTTCTGCGA
>JBKQKT010000508.1:0-10729 GCA_052147365.1 Candidatus Korobacteraceae bacterium
TCGCCCGTTGTTGGCGAAAGGGTGGGTATCGCGGATGGACCCGTTCCGGGAGTAGTGGGAAATGGAATCGGACGGGGTGGTAATAACGACTCCAACCCGCGTCCCAGAGCTTTGTGTTTTTCGGTCATAGGAAGTTCCTTGGTAACCAGCAAATTAGCAACTAGCGACTTGTGAGCGCCGTAGGCTCGGAATAAGTTAGCCCAGCGACGCGGATGATGCTGCCGACCGGCTCTATCCACCATCCTCTAAGCTGTCATCCCCGAGCGACGAGGTCGTTCGCGCAACCGAACAATGTTCAAGGTGTCATCCTGAGCGACGAGCGAAGCGAGGAGTCGAAGAGCCTGCCCCGAGCGGAGTCGAGGAAACCCCTATACTGGCATCTCTGGCACCCTTCCGTTATAGGGGTTCCTTCGACTGCGCACGGGCCCGCTGCGCGCCCTCGCGCTCCGCTCAGGATGACACCCGATAAAGACAACGCGTAAAAAGCGCAATGACGTTGGTGTAGCTACGGTATCCCACATTGTGTTACATCCCACATTGTATGACTAACTACCAAACACCAACGGCCAACTACTAATTGCTAGCTGCTAGTTGCTTCTCTACTCTTTCCATAATCTCCTCCGCCAGCTTCAAATACGCTTCGGTACCGCGCGCGTGCGGATCGTACAGCAGCGCCGGCTTGCCGTGGCTGGGCGCCTCCGCCAGGCGGATGTTGCGCGGGATGGTGGTCTGGCACATCAGCTCGCCAAAAAAGTTGCGCAGCTCGGCGGCCACCGACTGCGCCAGGTTGGTGCGCTCGTCGAGCATGGCCAGCACCACGCCCTCGATGGCCAGCTTCGGGTTCAGGCCCACTCGGATGCGCTCGATGGTGTCCAGCAGCTCGGTGACGCCCTCCAGCGCGAAGTATTCGGCCTGCATGGGGATGAGCACTGCGTCGGCGGCTACCAGCGCGTTGAGGGTGAGCAGGTCAAGCGCCGGCGGGCAGTCGAAGACCACGAACTGGAAGCGCGGCAGGAGCGGGCTGAGTGCGCGGCGCAGGCGGTATTCGCGCCCCTCCAGAGGGACCAATTCGATGTTGGCGCCGAGCAGATTCTTGTGCGCCGGAATTATGCTCAGGTTGGCGACATCGGTCGGCTGCACCGCGGCTTCGGCCGGGATCTCGCCCAGGATAACCTGGTACGTGCTGGGCCGCTCAGGATCGCGCAGGAACCCCAGGCCGCTGGAGGCGTTGGACTGCGGGTCGCAATCGACCAGCAGCGTTGCTGCGCCGCGGCTGGCGAACGACGCCGCCAAGTTTATGGCGGTCGTCGTCTTGCCGACTCCGCCCTTCTGGTTCGTGACTGCGATGACTCGGGACATTAATCGTTAATTAGCGACTAACACTTGGCAACCGGTCAAGTCAGCGGAGCTGGCGGTCGCTCTAATAACATAACTAGCAGGAAGCTGCTTAGACTCAGTTCAAGTCAAGCTTTCCTTGCGGGCCCCTCAAACCCTGGAACCAACGCAGCATCCGACCGCAGGTTGCTGCAAGCAAGACTAGACCGGCCCGGGCAGCGGGGCAATAGCGAAGTCGATCGTGCGCCAAAGTTTTCGAGGAAAAACTGTGCAAGAGGTGCAGAAGCAGACCTGGCCTCCGCCATTCCGCACGTGATTCAATTTTCGTATGAACGGCGTGGGTGAAATCTCCCGGGCAGTAATCCGCAGGCGCATTCGCGGCTGGAGATGTTCCACGTGGAACAATACTAATTAACCTGCTTATTATCAATCGTTTGTCAGAATCCTAATCGCACTAGGTCTGGCTTGGCTTCTCGCCGACCGAATAGGATAGGAATGTGCCACGTGGAACAATTGCACATAAGTGGTTTTATTTTCAACAGATACAGACTAAGAAAAGAAATGCACTGCCGAACGACAAACAGAGTAACCATAACTTGTGATGATTTCCAGGTATTTTCAGAGATAGCCTTGAGAGATCATCTAAAGGCGTGGTAGTTGGGCTGGCTGTCAGCCCCTGTATTTTCTTCCCAGTCTCAACGACCCACCCGAAGCCGACAATCGGGTTTGTCAAGCTATACCTCATTGGCCCGCCTGTCAAGCTAAGTGTTTGTCAAGTTATGTGCAGCAGGGAAATAGGCGCTAGCGAGTTAGGCGCAGAGAGGTGTCCAAGAAGACAGACTCAGCCCCGAAAGCTCCTGCTGCGTGCGGCCGCTGCCACTCTGAGACAATTTGCGTTCGGTTGTCGATCTGCAAATCATAGTTACTAACCGCGGCAAGTTTTAGTCAGCTCAAAGCCGTGAAACAGGCATATAATTCCCCACCAACAATCGGTTGCGCGAGCTGCCCGATCTTCGCTCGCGCGAAGTGGGACGAGCCTTTTTAACACGCAGAAGATCCTGGCCACCTTCGTCCCCGAAGGAGGGAGAGCACATGACGCGCCAAAAGCATATTCGGTTCTGTATTTTCCGTAGCAATCTCAGGACGGCCGCACTCACAATTGCAATGCTTCTGGCCATGACACTGGTGGCGCAGGCGCAGACGCTCACCGTCTTGCACGCCTTCGGCGACCTGTCGGCGGACGGGGCCAATCCCGAGGGCAATTTGACCCTTGATACCCAAGGCAACCTCTACGGAACCACTTCGAGCGGAGGACAGCTCGGGGGTTCTTGCGGTGACGGCTGCGGCAACGTATTCGAGCTTAAGCGCGCGGGCTCCGGCTATGTTTACCGTCCCCTTTACAGTTTCGCGGGAGGCAATGATGGCGCTAGCCCGGCGACCGGGGTCGCGATAGGTCCCAATGGCAGCCTCTACGGGACGACGCTTCAGGGTGGCGGAAGTGACAACGTGGGTACGGTGTTCAACCTGCAGCCGCCGCCGACATCGTGCAAAGCCGCGCTCTGCCCCTGGCGCGAAACCGTGCTCCTGAGATTCAACGAAGGCAACGGAGACAATCCATTTGGACAACCGATTTTCGATCAGGCGGGCAATCTCTATGGCACCACATGGTTTGGCGGCCAACGTGATGACGGCGAAGTTTTCCAGATGACGCCATCCAGTGGTGGCTGGACGGAAAACATCATCTACAGCTTTGACGGCCACGGTGACGGCTATCAGCCACTCGGAGGCGTGATCTTCGACCATGCGGGCAACCTCTATGGCACGACGCGATGGGGCGGGAAAGGAGGGTACGGCGTGGTTTACCAATTGACGCCATCCGAAGGGTCGTGGACAGAGACCACCCTCTATAGTTTCACCGGCGGGAGTGACGGGGGAGAGCCTGAAGCCAGCCTGTTCATGGACAACTCCGGCAACCTCTACGGCACCACTGACTGGGTCCCCGATACAAACAATCCGGGCACGGTTTACGAGCTCACGCCCTCCGGTGGGAGCTGGACCTACAAGCTGCTCTATAGCTTCCCTCCGAGTTACGAGGGTGCAGGCGCGGTCAGCAACCTGGTGATGGATAAAGCCGGCAATCTCTACGGCACAACGTCCTTTGAAGGAGTCGTGCTTCCAAATTGCAGCTTCGGTTGCGGCACTGTTTTTAAGCTGACGCCCTCGAGCAATGGCTGGATCTACACCGACCTGTATAACTTCACCGGGGGCGCCGATGGATACGATCCATTCGGGGGCGTAGTACTGGACAGCCAAGGCAACCTGTATGGCACATCCTACTTTGGCGGGACAGGCACGAATTGCCTGAACGGCCAGGGTACCTGCGGCGTGGTATGGGAGCTCACGCCGTAAAGCAATTGTCAGTAGCCAGTTGTCAGGGGGGAGTGTTGTCCCACAATGTGGGATATTAAGGTCGAGGGCATCCGAGTGGGGAACTAGTGCTTCACAAGGAGAATTGTCATGACACGCTCAGAGCAAAATCGGAGTTTGGAAACCGCTCGTGCGGCGCGAACCGATCTTCTTATTATGCTGCTTGTGACAGCTATCGCGGCGCACGCGCAAACGTTCGCCGTCCTGCACCGGTTCACCGGGGGAGCGGACGGGGCCTATCCCGGTAACCTGACCATCACTCGAGCAGGAAATCTCTATGGTGCCGCCTCGGCGGGTGGCCAGGGAGATTGCGGGGGATGGAACTCTGTCACCCTCCACTCGTTCGATGGCCAGGACGGATCTGCTCCTGTTGGCAGTGTCATTCTAGACGGGAAGGGAAATGTCTACGGCACTACTGCGAATGGTGGCAGCGATGGGAACCACGGAGTGGCTTTCCAGATTAAGCTGTGAGGCGGTGGTCAGACCTCGAATCGCATTCGCACCGGTTGCCTGAGTTGAAGCCACCGCAACCCGGCCTTTAGACTGGGTTACATGCACATGCATGCCGGCAACGGGCGCAACGCGACGACGTCGCGGGTCCTGCGCATTTCGCTGATGGTCACGCTGGCTTATATTGTGCTGCTGGTCATCGCGGGGTTGCGCGCGCACAGCCTGGCGCTGCTCTCCGAGGCCGGGCACAACCTCACCGACTTCGTCGCCCTGCTTATGTCCTGGGGAGCTGTTTACCTGCAGGGGCGTCCGCCGAGCGCGCGTAAGACCTTCGGTTACAACCGGGCGGGCGTGCTGGTGGCTTTCATCAACGGCCTGTCGCTGGTCCTCATCTCGTTCTACATCCTCTATGAAGCCTTCCGGCGATTGCAGAACCCGGTGGATGTTCATGCCGGCATCATGATCTGGGTGGCAGCGGCGGGCGTAGTAATGAATGGCGCCATTGCGCTGCTGCTCATGCGCGGGCATCGCGA
Source organism: Candidatus Korobacteraceae bacterium (assembly GCA_052147365.1). Taxonomy (GTDB): domain Bacteria; phylum Acidobacteriota; class Terriglobia; order Terriglobales; family Acidobacteriaceae; genus Bog-257. Next base: position 4,746 of record JBKQKT010000508.1, read on the forward strand.
TATCAATCTGCGCAGCGCGCTGCTGCACGAAATTGGAGACACGCTGTCCACCGCTGCCGTTATCGCCGGAGGCGTCGCCATCATGCTTACCGGACAGCGCTGGATCGATCCTGCGCTTTCCGTCGGCATCGGCGTCATGATCCTGTGGTCTTCGATCGGCATCATTCGCGAGAGCCTCAATATCCTGCTGGAGGGCGCGCCCAGCGGCATGGAGCTGGCGCGCATCGAAGAAGTCATTCGCGCGATCGATGGCGTTAACGAGGTCCACGATCTGCATGTCTGGAGCATTGGCAGCGATACTCACTCGCTGTCCTGCCATGTCTCGATCACCGACATGCGCACGTCAGAGTGCGAGGACATTCTGCGAAAGATTCGGGAAGAGTTGGCGGGACACTTCCACATCCACCACACCACAATCCAGTTCGAGCTGGCGGTGTGCGAAGTGGCAGATGGCTGTGTAATTCCCGTCAGCGGGCAGCAGCACGGACACGCTCACTGAGTTGGGGAAACAACCTGCCGGGCTACGGCCGCTTATAAACGATTTTCAGCTTGTCAGCTTCCAGGATGCGCGCGACCTGATTGCGCGCATGTACCGCCCAGGGACCTGAGCTGTCAAGCTTGAGATAAGTTTTCCAGTGCGGCAGCGCTTTCCGCGGCTGACGCAGACGCTCATGGGCCAGCGCGAGGTTGTAATGCGCGTCGGCATAGGTAGGAGCCAGCCGGATGGCGGTTTCGTACGCGGCCACTGCTTCTGCAATGCGGCCGGTTTCATCGAGCACATTGCCGAGGTCGAAGTATGCCAGCGCATAGCGCGGATCGGCCGCTACGGCGCTACGGTAATGCTGCTCGCAGGCGGCGAAATCCTGTCGGTTGTAATACAGCGTGCCCACATTGATGTGGGCGGCGGCGTGATTTGGTTCTAGCTCCAGCAGCGTCAAGTAGGTGCGGATGGCTTCGTCGTGTGTACTGGGATGCTCTTCCATGCGGACGCCGTGGGAGAACAGCTCAGAGATGGTCTCGAATTTCGCAATCGGCTTGACCTTGGTGGTGGAGACGAGCGTGCCCACGGGTGAAAAATCCATCAGAAACTGGCCGGCGATGGGCTCGACGCTGTGGCCGCCATGGCGGAAGACGACACGTGATCCCACACTGTAGGCACTGGCTTCCAGCAATGGATTTTCCATGCCGGCAACCTGTTTCTGCATGGCCTGAAGAGATTCGCGAATGGCGGCGGGACGCACCCGCCGGGCGAGCAGGTCGCGAACTCTCCTCACTTGGATGAAATCGTTCCAGGAGAAGGTCTCGGAAATGGGACATAGTCCGGCGCGCTGCCAGGCCCCCAGCTGCCTGGGCGAGATACGCAGCAACCGAAGAACGTCCGTTCGACAGAATTGATCCATGTAAGCCGGGAAACCGCCCGTAGCTAGTCGCATTATCTTCGGATTCGTGCTTGTGGCGCAAGCGGAAATCAGCGCCAAACGGTGGAAAACGGGGACTAGTGTTCCTTTACGGTAACGTCGGCCGACAGTTACAATTTGAAACAAGCCGACGTAGCTCAGTTGGTAGAGCAGTCGATTCGTAATCGACAGGTCATCGGTTCAAGTCCGATCGTCGGCTCCAGTAACTTCTTTTGTTTTCACCAACTGCCCTCCACCAATGGTGGGCATTGTTTTTGATTGTGGGGGATTTTGTGGGGACTCTCACATCACCCTCCGATTACGCTGATCAATCGCATCCCTAATCGCGTCCAAGCGAGGATGCTGGTAGATGCGCGTTGTCTTCAAATCCTCATGTCCCATGGCGTCGGCCACAGCGAACACGTTTCCAGTGGCCTCAACAGTGAACGTGCCATAAAAGAACGCGCACCCGTTATTGCGATTGCCGGTGATGTGGAAACAAGCCTGATTGACACCTCCGCGCTCGAAGAGCTGAATCCTTACCAATTCTTCGAGACCGCGAGCCTCTACACTGGCCGCATGGTCAATCCCGAGCAAGCGCGAGCGGTGATCAACACAGCGATTATGACGGCGGTGATCGAGCGTGGGCCGACGGTCATTTCCCTGCCGGGCGATGTGGCCAGTGCCGATGCGAATTTTCGCATTGAGGACCTGACGATTCCGGTCACACCCGTCCTTCGTCCCGCTGATGCCGACGTTGACAAGCTGGCCCAGATGATCGAGGCAGCAAAGACCGTGGCGATCTTCGGGGGCGACGGCTGCCGGCATGCCCGCGACGAAGTGCTCGCGCTGGCAGAGAAACTGAAAGCACCGGTCGGCTATTCGTATCGCGGCAAGCAATGGCTGGAGAGTGACAATCCCTACGCGGTGGGCATGACCGGGCTTCTCGGATACGGCGGCGCCTACAGCGCCATTAATAACGCCGAGCTTTTGCTGTTGCTGGGCACGGATTTTCCTTTTTCGGAGTTCCTGCCGTCCGACGGCGTGAAGAAGGTGCAGGTCGATCGCAGAGCCAAGCATATCGGCCGGCGCACTTTTATCGACCTGCCGCTGGTGGGCGATGTGAAGGCGACGCTGACCGCCTTGCTGCCGAAACTGCGCGCCAAGAGCGACACGAGGTTTCTCGACGACCATCTTGCCGAAACGCGCGACTTCTACGACCTGCTCAATCACTATGTCGACAAGGGGCCGGGCCTCAAACCTATCCGGCCAGAATTTTTGGCGGCCACGCTCTGCCAGCTGGCTTCGCAGGACGCCATGTTCTTTGCCGACACGGGCACGCCGTGTATGTGGCTGGCGCGGCATGTCCGGGGTGGGAGCAACCGCAGGTTTTTTGGGTCTTTTTCATGGGCATCAATGGCGAATGCAGCGCCCAACGCGTTCGGCGCGCAACTGGCTTTTCCCGGCCGGCAGACGATCGCCCTGTGCGGCGACGGCGGATTCACCATGCTGAATCTCGGCGATCTGCTGACGCAGGTCGAGCGCAAGACGAAGGTGCTGCACATTGTCTTCAACAATGAGGCGCTCAACTTCGTGGGCATCGAGCAGCAGGAAGCCGGCTTCGTACCCTTCGGCGTGGACTTCAAGAACCCGAATTTTGCCAAGGTTGGCCGAAGCCATGGGCGCCAAGGGAATCCGTCTGGAAGAACCTGGCGACGTGAAGGACGCGCTCGCCGAAGCGTTGGCCTACAACGATGGACCGGTAGTGGTGGACGCGGTCGTGGATCGCTTTGCGCTCTCGCTGCCGTCGCATGTGCGACTTCACACCGTCACGGGCTACACCCTGAGCATGGCCAAGCAAGTGCTGTCCGGTCGCATGGACACGGTGATCAAAACGATTGAGCGCAATGTGCATCTAGTGTGACGAGCGAGTAAGCGACAGACGCGAGACTATGATTTGTGGCCGTCTACTCGGGCGTGGGAGCCGACATTGTCATGGAATCAATCTGGTAAGGTAATCCCAGCTGGCCGTCCCGGCTGGAAACCGAGATCGAGTTGCAGATGCCTTTCCAGAAAGCCCTGCAGCTCCCAGAGCTACGGAACAGTCTTCAATTTCAAGGACGATGTAGCAGAATTTCCAGGCACTTGAAGACTACTTGGGGGTCGTAGGAACAGAGAACAGCAGTTGCTTCGAAGAGTATCTTGAGATCTTCGACGAATTTTATGCTGACGATATTCAGGTGAGGAGCGCAACCCTCAGAATTTTACCTGGTTTTCGGCTCGCCGGCAGCCTCTTCCTGCTGTTCTTTAAGCTTTTGCCAAGTGGTATCGGGGTTATATTCCTTCACAGCTTTGGCCAAAGCCTGGGTTTTCTTGCCGAGGTCTTTCTGATACACCACTCCATCCTGGCCAACGATGAAGGTCATGACGCCGGACGACCGGTACTCCGCCGGATAGGCCAGGAAAGCGAAACCGTCGGTCATTTTGCCGTTGACAGTGTAACTTTTCGCGCCGCCAAGGCCGTCTTTTCCCTGGCGCGTGAGGATGTGATAATAGTAACCGCGGTAAGGAGTGGGAACGCCATGTTGGTGTTCGGGATAGCCCTCGGCGGCGGCCGCTGCCACCAGCGGTCCGATGGGGCTCTCGGGTTCGCCCCCGGCGACTTTCCAATAAAGGCCGTTGTGCTGGCCTTCATCGCTGAAGATTCTCTGGGCGTACTCATTGTGTGAGGCGTAATATTCCTTTTGCGCCGCCACCAGCTGCTGACAAACGCGAATGGCTGACATTTCGTTGCGGCCAATGCGCCTGAACAGGATTTCTTTCTCGCCAGCCTCCGTGTCGAAATACCAGGAGTTACCCTTGTTCATCAGCGGTATGGGCGTGGGCCAATTCTCCGCCCCGATATACAAGGTTGTGGTGCCATCCGGTTCTCTCACCAAGCGGTGCATCTGCTCATATTTCTGCACGAAATTGGCGCGGCTGTCCGCGTCCTCGGTCTCGTCTCCCGAAGAGACGATTCGCTTTCCGGCTGGTCCGAGAATCTCCAGCAGCGCTCTTTCGTCATTGCTCTGCATCGCCGTGACAAGCGCCTTGCTGGCTTCTTCCGGCGATGAAAACGTTTTCCGGTCGAGTTGTTGGGCCATGGAACGCGTGGGAAAGAACACCATCAAAACGACGGCGACCGCGGCCAAGGCAGGAAGGTTGGGGCCATGAAATTTCTCGACGTTCAGCATAGTTCGTCGCATACGGCTTCTCTCCATGTTCAAGTTCTTAAGTCACCGGCGACATAACGAGATGACGATTACCTACGACCACCACCGCCGCCGTGGAATCCGCCTCCACCGCCGTGAAATCCTCCGCCGAAGCTACCTCTACCGCTTGACGAAAAGCTCCTTGCGTCTCCGCCATGGTCGTATGGGCTAAGCGCACCGGAGCGAGCGCCGCTCTGACCGCGGGGCTCAGCGTATCCTCGAGCTGCCCGGTCGTCCCCGTTAAAAGGCATGGGCCTCGCGCCGGGCCGGTTGAAAACCCCGCCATAGCCGCGGTTGCCCTCCATTCCGCGCTGTACGTTCCTGGCTACACCCGGCTCGCCGCCGCCCCGGTAGTAATTGTTCCGGTTATAAAACGTTCTGCTCATGGAATAGTATCGCCCGCCGTGGTAAAGGGGATATCCGTGATGCCAATCAAATCCCCAATGCGGCCAGCCCCATCCAAAACCTGCGAACCAGCCGATTCCGAAGCCGATTCCGAACGACAGATATGGTCCGCCAAACCAAATTCCAGGATATGGGTACCAGAAGGGCCATGGAGCGATGGGGTATCCGTAAACCACCCAGGGGTCATACGCAGGAATGTAAACCACATCGGGACTGGCCGGCTGAATAATGATGGTCGAGCCTTGGTTCGTTACAGTTTGCTGCGGTGTGGTCTTGAGATTGCCAGCTTCTTGCGCCTTCTGGCGCATTACTTGTATGGCATTCATCACATCCTGCTGCTGGTTGTAGTAGGCGTCGCCCAGAGATGACGTCCAGGAGAGGTTCTTGTCCATATTCCCAAGGACGGAGGGAAATGCGGTGAGCGCCTTCACGCTGGGGTCCCAGGGTTGCTGGTCCACAGCTTGCGCCAAAGCTTCGCCCTTCAAATCAGGGTGGGCCTGCAACCATCTGTCGGCCTCGACGACTTCCTCGGGAAACGTAGACGCCGCCAGGATCTGCGCCACCAGCGAATCCGGATAGAGCGCAATCGGCGCTACCAACCGCTGCAACTCCTCCGGGGTCTGTTGCGTGTATGGCGCTCCCTGCGCCTCCGGTTGGGGTTGCTGCTCCGGGGCTTGCGTGTCCTGATAGGCGGACAGGCTCTGAGGCCAGGTTGCAAACACGAGAGCCAACGACAGGAGGGAAACCAAAATCTGCTTGTCCAATCGATGCCCTGAGGATCCTACGGCTTGTCCGATAATGCTCATGTTCTTGAACCTCCCGTGGACGTTTATCCCATGAGCCTCCAATCCGTAAGATGTTGGAAACGCCGTTAGCGATTCTCCGAGATATTCGCCGATGACGCGGCGGTCGGCTTTTCCCGGAAGCTGAG
>JBKQKT010000509.1:0-12993 GCA_052147365.1 Candidatus Korobacteraceae bacterium
CGAACTGGGAGCCGACGACTATCTTATGAAGCCTTTCGCCTTCTCGGAATTGCTGGCGCGTGTACGCTCGTGGCTACGCCGCGGTCCAGCCCGCCAGCGGGAGACCCTCTGCGTCGCCGATCTCGAGATTGATCTGTTGCGCCAGCGCTCGACCCGTTCCGGTCAACGGCTGGATTTGACGACCAAGGAATTCCTGCTCTTGTCGCTCTTGGCGCGGCGTGCTGGTGAAGTGCTCTCGCGAACTCTCATTGCTGAAGCGGTTTGGGATATGAACTTTGATAGCGACACGAACGTGGTCGACGTCAACGTGCGCCGACTGCGCAGCAAAGTCGACGAGCCTTTTCCGCGCAAACTGATCCATACTGTCCGGGGCGCCGGCTATGTCCTGGAATGCAACGAGTAGCGGCGCTCCATGGTGGCGAACTCTGGCCTTTCGCCTGACAGCGGGCTATGCACTAGCTGGTTTGTGTCTGGTATTCCTCGCGACGATCAGTCTTTATTTGGTGTTGCGCTCAGAGCTGGAAAAAAGCACGGATCTGTTTCTCGTCGACAAACTCCACGTGGTACGCACACTTTTGCGTGAGCGGCCCGATGACTGGGATGCGCTAAAGGAAGAAATTGAGCTGGAGTCCGCCGCCCGGCGATATCAGCAATTTTATATTCGCCTCCTTGACGAGCACCACACACCACTATTGACGACGCCAGGGATGGCTGAGCAATTAAGCCTTTCGCAACTTGCCAGCGAAGTGCAGAGCCGGCCCGATCGTCCTTTTTCGATGAAAGGAACGCAGGGGCGATCCTTTCGCGTCACCAGCGCGCAAGCGGAAGTTGGTTCACCTTCCACGCGAATGGACACAATTGAAATTGCCATTGACGTGTCGCAGCAAGAGGCGTTGCTGGCCCGCTATCGGCGTTGGTTCTTCGCAATTCTTCTGGGAGCATTCGTGATATTTCCCCTGATCGGATACCAGGTTGCGCGTCACGGCATTCGGCCAGTCGAAGAGATTGCAACCACGGCTCGCCACATCAGCTCAACGAATCTGCGCGAGCGTATTTTGCCGGAAGGCTATCCGTTTGAACTAGCTTCCCTGGCCGATACCTTCAACAAAATGCTTGACCGGCTGGAAGAATCCTTCGAGCAGATTTCCAGGTTCTCCGCCGACATTGCGCACGACCTGCGCACGCCCGTGAATAACATACGTGGCGAAGCTGAAGTGGCCCTGGCCCGCCCTCGCACCGGCGACGAATATCGCGACGTGCTGGTGTCTTGTCTGGAAGAAGCCGTGCGCCTGTCGGCCCTGATCAGTGATCTTTTGTTTTTAGCTCACGCGGAAAGCCCGCTGCCCCACTTGCATCGCGAACGCGTGAATGTCGCCGAGTTGCTCGACGGAGTGCGGGAATACTACGAGGCTTCCGCCGAGGATGGCGGCATCTCGCTGACAACGGTTGTCGCTGGCGAGCCGGTCTTCGCAGAACTGGATCGCACTCTCTTGCAAAGGGCAGTAGGCAATCTGGTGTCGAATGCCGTGGCGCACACGCAATCCGGCGGCTCGGTAGTGCTGGGGACGGCAGTGGGAACCGGAGCTGACGGCTCCACTGTCCGCATCGAAGTTTCTGATACCGGCGAGGGCATTCCGCCGGAGGCCCTGCCCAAAGTTTTCGACCGTTTCTACCGAGTGGATGCATCGCGCTCCCAAGCGTCCGGCGGTACCGGATTGGGATTATCGATCGTTCAGAGCATCATGCTGCTCCACGGCGGCAATGTAGAGATCGCCAGCCAAGTAGGCCAGGGCACTCGCGTCACCCTTCAGATTCCGTTCTCGGCCCCAAGATGACGAAAACGTAATTTTCGCGTCATGTTGGCGTCTCCTCTCCCTTTCTAAGCTGTCGTGGGCTGGTGCTTACGCTCTTGGGCCAAGCCCTCGAGGAACAAGTGAGAACCGTTGTCCAGCATTACCTTTGCCACCGATCAACTGAAAACCTTACGCAGTGCAAACCTGAGCCAGTTCCTTTGTGGAGAAAACATTTATGCAGATGAATTCGTTTCGCAACAGTTCTCGGATCCTGAGGGGCCTGATCGCTGGCCTGCTGTGGATAGGGCTGAGCGTTTCGGCGTTCGGTCAGTCCCAGTACTTCCCAACCTACACTCCCGGCCCGCTGGGAAACGGCTGGGTTGTGGCTAATGGTCAGATCATCACCCCAGCGGGAACCCAAGTCAACCTCGTGGCCACCGAAAGCTCCGGCACCGGGGTCCGCGCTAAAGCCATCGCACTCAACCCCAATCCACTCGCCAATGGCCATCGCACCGCCGCCGTCCTTACCTTGGGCTCCAAATCGGTGACTGGTGCCGTCGAGGTCTTCGACGTAGCTACCGGCGCTATTTTGCAAGAGTTTGTCCCGAACAGCCATGCAAACGGCAGCACCGCCGGCCTCGCCTATACGAAGGACGGCAGCCACCTGCTGTTCAGCCAGGACAATAGCTACGTTACCGTCGCCAGTGTCGGGCCTGACGGCCTGCTGACCTACGTGATTCAAGTCAATCTTCCGGTGAACCTTAACTTCATCACCTGTTTTCCGAACAGCCCTCCGGGAACCACGGGCAGCGCCCCCATCCCCTGCGGCCAGACCGTCTCTTCGAACACAGCTTATCCCCTCGGCCTCGCGATCTCGGCGGATGGCAAGACTGCCTACTCCGTACTGGACACGGACGATTCGCTGACCAAGATTGACCTGACCACGAGCCCGCCGACGCAGCTTGCGGAAATTCGCGTTGGCAATGTCCCGAACAGCGTCGTGCTCTCGAGCGACGGCGGCACCGCCTATGTCTCCAATGAGGCCGGCCGGGTTGCTACCGTGAACGACTTCCAGGAATACTCCAACGGCACTCCGGTCGTCGCGACAAACCCGACGGGCGCCATCGCCACGGCCACCATTTCGGTGGTGAATCTGGGCTCCTTTTCGGTGACCGCGACCATCACATTGACCGGTCTGCACCCGACCGGTATGGCTCTTTGGGGCCAGTACCTGTTAGTCGCCGATACCTATAGCGACGTCATCTCCGTGATCGACACGACCACCAACACGGAGGTGCGTAAGATCAAGCTTGGGTTGCCAATCGGAGTGCTCGGCCGGACGGCCGTTCCACCTTCACCCGGGTCCGGCCCTTCGGCCTATGGCGCGGCACCGAACTCGATCGCCGTCGACGCCGTGAATAACATCGCCTACGTCGCGCTTTACAACGCCAATGCGGTCGCCGTCGTCGACCTTAGCGACGGCGCACCGAAACCCATCAAAGGCATGATCCCGGTCGGCTATGCGCCGAGTTCGGTTGTGTTGGACACGCCGGACAGTCTGCTGCTCGTTGCCAACGACAAGGGCATCGGCACCACGAACACTAATCTGAGCTCGAACTGCGCAACCTACTATGGCGTTTGCGGCTTCAACTCTCACCAGGACCAAGGCACCGTCAGCATCGTTCCCATTCCGGGCAGCGCAATGCTAGCGCAGATGTCGGTGCAGGTCTTTCAGAACAATCACTGGGATCTGGCGGCGAATATCTCGGGGGCCTGGGGCGGCAAGCCGAGTAACCCGCCGGTTGCAATCCCGAAGAAGATCGGCGATCCCTCGTTTATCAAGCACGTGTTTGTAATCATTCGTGAGAACCGCACCTACGATCAGATCCTGGGCGACGTACCCGCCGGCAACGGCGACCCCACCCTGGCGGTCTTCGGCGGCATCTACACGCCCAACGCGCACTTGCTGGTCCAGCGCTTCCCGCTTCTGGACAACTTCTACGACCCGAGCCGCCAGTCGGCCGACGGCCACAACTGGATCACTCAGGCCATGGCGCCCTACTCCGACGACATTCAGTCGCCCGACTGGGTCCGCGACTATCCCTCCAACGGGGGCGATTCCCTTGCTTACCAGAACCTGGGGCATCTGTGGGACCAGGCTGTAAAGGCCAACGTCTCCTTTAAGAACTACGGCGAGTATGTCGAGTTCAACCTATTCAGCCCGCCGGGCGGTGGGAACCAGGAGCCGAGCTGGTGCCAGTTCTATGACGACACACAGTCATACGAAAATGGTCAGGAACAGCAGCTGTATTACTACAACACAGTCTCCTCGTACACCCCGCTCCCGAACTTACTTAGTCACACGGTTCAGAACTATCCGCAGTTCGATCTGGGCATCCCCGACCAGTTCCGCTTCGATATCTGGATGCAGGACTTCCAGAACGACGTGACTAACGGTACGGTGCCCCAGTTGGAGTTCATGTGGATCAGTTCCGACCACACCGGCGGACCACCGAACGCCATGGCCATGCAGGCCGATAACGACCTAGCCATGGGCCGCTATGTCGACGCCATCACCCACAGCTCAATATGGCCTACGTCGGCGATCTTCATCGAGGAAGACGACGCGCAGAACGGCGTGGACCATGTCGACGGCCACCGCAGCCCGGGCTATGTCGTCAGCCCCTACGTCAACCAGAACGGCCCCACCGACCACACCTTCTACACGCAGGTCAACATGACGCGTACGATCGAGCAGATTCTCGGTATCACACCCATGAACCAGTTCGACCTGTGGGCCTCGCCGATGAGAACGATCTTCACCGACAACCCGCCCCAGGAGAACTTCCAGCCTTGGACGCACACGCCGGCCGAATACCCGCTGACTTCGGGCACGACTTGTACGTCCGTAGCAGCTAAAAAAGCTGAAAGAAAGGACAGCCCTAAGGTCGCGGCTTTGAGGGCTGCTTGGCTCCAGAAGAAGGCGCAGATCTTCGCTGGCAACTTCACCAAGCCCGACGTTGAAGACCCGGACACCGTCCGCCATTACAACTGGTACGAGGCCACCGGGTTTACGCGGCCCTATCCCGGTGAGAAGACGGTTCGGCAGCCGAGCGAGTTCAACAACTCGGCTCCCATTACCGTTGATAAAGACTAAACACATTTCGACTGCAATGGCCCTCTCCCCGATAACGGGGAGAGGTTTTTTTCGACATCGCCTGCTTCCACTTGCTATGCGATGCGGCCACAAGTCACAAGACGGCCGGCATTTCCACGCTCACATAAGAGCAGTTGTCATGTCGTAACCTAACCGACCGGACATAATGCTTCGAGCAGCATTCGCCTGTCACATTGTCCAGAAACCGGCTTCCGGGAATTAACTCCCAATAAGTCGGCAAGTGCTTGCGAACGTGTTCGCTTCACTTGGACGATGAACGCTCAACCCGTGCTGTTGAAGAACCCCACCAGGTCGTGGCCACAAAGAGGGAACGCCGACTATACATCTATGTGGATCGTTTCCGGATTGCGGACTATCCAGAAGCTATCGTGCGTGGGTCGAAAGGCCAGCACCCAATCGGATACTGGCCGCAGTCGAGAAACACGCCGCATCCAAAAGCTGATGTTGGGCGCGCGAGCACTCAAGCCCTACCTTTTGTCAGGCGGAACCGTCTTGGCCGGGTGAACGGGAAATTCGTTGTCCTGGTCGTAAAACTCTCTCGGCCGAATGTAAGAGTTGAAGTCTGGTATAGGCTTGTCATCCTTCGAACTAAACGTCTGTTCCTGGCCAGTGAAAGGAAAGCCATAGCCTTCGGTGTAGAGTGCCTCCTGGAAGAGGCCTCCGGACGGCGGATGGGCAATGATGTAGAGCGGGAAGGCCCTCGGTCCGGCGAACACCGTGCCGACGTACTCGCCCACCATTTGACCCGAGAGGGTACTCGGCAGCCAACTGAGTTGCATCCCGCTAGAGAGTTGCCGGGTCGCCGTCCAGGTCTTGCCGCCGTCGCTGGACTGCGTGTAACCGGCAAAAAGCGTGCACGAATTTCCGCAGGCGGCAACGGGATAATAATAGTAGGTCACCGCAATGTGGGCGGTGCCGCCCGAAGTTTTCGGGTCAATGCCCATACCCTGGATGAAGTGGTCTACACCGCTGCCGATCGGGTCGGAGGCGATGCGGGTGACGGAACTCCAAATGACTCCGTCGATGGAAGTGCTGAATACGATGTCATTCGCGCTGCAGCCGCCTTCAAAGCGGCAATCGGGCCACGCAACGTACACCGTGCCGCCGCCGTCAATGGTTGTGGAAGGCAGCCCAAAGTAGCGCAATCCACCATCCGGACGACGACTGGGAGCGCTGGAAATGCTTACCGCTGCCTTCCAGCTCTGGCCGCCATTGGTGGAGGTGAACGCTGACATTCCGCCGTTGAAGTCGGAGTATCCTACCACCACGGTCCCATTTGGCAGCACCACCGGGTTACCACCAAGTCCGGTATCGCCGGCAGCGGTGTTGAGCGGGGGATCCCAAGTTAATCCTCCATCGCTCGACGTGCTCATGTATAGAAGATCGCCCTGAGCTGGACTGTCAAACTCCACGTAACAATTCCCGTAATGGGGGCTGCTGGGCGTGTTGTCACAGTTAATCCAGTTCTTGTCGGAGTTGATGCTGTTGGTGACGTAAATCGGGTTGTCCCAATGTATGGCGTCGCTGGAGCGACTGACGGCCACCAGGTTGTTATTGCCGATCGGCAGCGTACAGATTATCCACTCATTGTGCTTCAAGTCGTAGGCAACGGCTGGGTCGCTGGCGGCGGAGTTGGTGCCGCCCTCGTACCACTCCGTGAGACCAGGCAAATATCCGTTGGTCCAGGCAATACCGGCATTGGTTGAGGTAGCAAAGCCGATGTCGGCGCTGCCGCCGCCATAGATCCGGCCAACCTGAAATGCGGTCACGATGGTCGAGCCATAGGCGAAGGCTGCAGGTTCGACCTCGGTCATATGCTGGCTGCTTCCGTTGGTGAAGCTGTCTTGGCTGAGCTGTCGAAATAGACTCTGTGCGCCCGCCGGAATGACGGCGAACACGCACAGACAGCAAATCAGAGTGAGAACGAGCGCCGCCGAGCCGAAGCTGCGGCGATCAAGCGAGTAAGTATTTGTCATCAGAATCTACCTCTGTGGTTCGTCAAGATGGGCAACAGGTGGGGTATCGGGCGATTTACTTGCGCCGGGCGGAAGTGGACACAGAATCACTTGGTAAGCTTCAGCGCAGCAATTGTACACCCGTCCCGGTTCGAAACGCTTTGACATTATTCCTCTGGACAGATCTTCTCGTGGTCACCCGTTATCGCATTTTCCTCGAGAATCGCCAGCTCGCGGCAGGAACGATCAACGGACGGCTGGCAGCATCGAAATCCAGGTCCGTAATTACCAGATAAACGTTATCGATATGCAATGAGTTCTTCGACGACTTTCCGGATCCGCTCGAATGCCCAGCCGATCTCGTCGTGCGTGATGACCAGCGGCGGAGCGACGCGAATCACGCATTCATGCGTCTCCTTGCACAGCACGCCCTCGGACTTGAGCGCCTCGCAGTAGGGTCGCGCGGGGACGTTCAGTTCAATGGCAATCCACAGGCCTTTCCCGCGCACCTCGCAAAGATGAGGACTGCGTAGCGTTCGCAGCTTGTTCAGGGAATACTCGCCGAGTTCGGCCGAGCGCTGAATCAGTCGTTCCTCGACGAGCACACGAAGCGCTGCGCGAGCCACGGCGCAGGCCAGGGGATTGCCCCCGAACGTGCTGCCGTGGTCGCCGGGATGGAAGACGCCCAGCACGTCCTGCGAAGCCAGCACCGCCGATACCGGATAGAACCCACCCGACAACGCCTTGCCGATGATGACCACGTCAGGGTGAACGCCTTCATGCATAAATGCGAAGAGCTTGCCGGTGCGTCCCAGGCCCGACTGAATCTCATCCGCTATCAACAGCACGTGGTTCTCGCGACAGATCGAGGCGGCCTGCTGCAGAAAACCCGCCGGCGGGATGATGATCCCGGCCTCGCCCTGAATTGGTTCCACCAGAAACGCGCAGGTGTTGGGAGTGATTGCGTCGCGCAGCGCGTTGGCGTCGCCGAAGGGAATGACCTTGAAGCCGGGCGTGAACGGCCCGAAGCCCTCGCGGTATTGTTCGTCGGTGGAGAAGCTGACCACGGTCACGGTGCGCCCGTGGAAGTTGCCGGCGCAGACAACGATTTCGGCCTGGCCGTCGGGGATGCCTTTGACTTTGTAGCCCCACTTGCGTGCCGTCTTGATCGCGGTTTCGACGGCTTCGGCGCCGGAGTTCATCGGCAGCGCCTTGTCATAGCCAGTCAGCTTGTGCAGCTCCTGCAACAGCAGCGGAAGCTGATCGTTGCGGAAGGCGCGCGAAGTGAGCGTAACTTTGTACGCCTGTTCCAGCAGCGCCTCAAGAATTGCGGGATGGCAGTGCCCCTGGTTGACGGCAGAGTAAGAGGCGAGGCAGTCGAGATAACGGTTTCCCTCGACGTCATAAACCCAGGCCCCCTCAGCGCGTTCGATGACCACGTCGAGAGGATGGTAGTTGTGGGCTCCATAAAGATTTTCGAGTTCGATCAATTCAGCGGTGCGCGACTGCTCAATGACAGGCATAGGGTCCTCGATTTAGCAATTAGCAGCTAGCAACTAGCAATTAGTCGAAGCCAGCGTCCCCAGCTCAAGCACAAGAATGCCAGCCATCGAATACGGGTTACGAAACTCCTTTACTAATTGCTAGTTGCTAATTGCTAGTTGCTAATTGCTAGTTGCTAATTACTCCAACAACATCGTCAGCAGCGCCATGCGCACGTACAGCCCGTTCGCGGCCTGGCGGAAGTAAAACGCCCGGGGATCATCGTCCACGGTTTTGTCCAGCTCTACGGTTCGTGGTAACGGGTGAAGTATCATCGCGTCCGGCCTCATACGCTGTAGCACGCTGGAATTGATGGCGTAGCGCAGCGATCCGGGAAGTCTTGGCATCCGCTCCGGTCGGATGCGCGTCTGATACACCACATCCACTTCGCCGACCACGCGATCGATGTCCGACTCCAGCTCATAGCGCACGCCGTGCCGGTCCAGATGCTCGAGGATGTCGGGTCTCATCTGCAGCTCGGGCGGGCTGACAAAGAACACTTTGACGCGGTCGAACTTCGCCAGCAGATAGGCCAGCGAACGAACGGTACGGCCTCGATCCAGCTCGCCGATGAAGGCCACACTCAGACCGTCGAGCGGCCGTTCGCGATAGATGGTGTACAAGTCCAGCAACGCCTGCGTGGGGTGCTGGCCGCCG
Organism: Candidatus Korobacteraceae bacterium; assembly: GCA_052147365.1. GTDB lineage: Bacteria > Acidobacteriota > Terriglobia > Terriglobales > Acidobacteriaceae > Bog-257. The sequence continues at coordinate 9,126 of JBKQKT010000509.1, forward strand.
TCGCCGTCACCGGCGTTGATGACGGGCACTGGAGAAACCTTCGCTGCGCGCGCTGCTCCTCCGGTTTCGTGATGGCGGATGACAATTACATCGCAATAACTGCCAATGATGCGGATGGAGTCTTCCACCTGTTCGGCTTCGATCTCCGATGAAAACGCGCGGGCATGTTCCGTGGAGAGTACCCGCCCACCAAGCCGGTGCATGGCAGCTTCAAACGAAAAGCGAGTGCGGGTGGAAGGCTGATAGAACAGGCTGGCGAGAATGCGGTTCTGATAATCCAGCGTGCCGCCCCGCGCGACGATGCGCTCCATAAGCCGCGAACGGTCGAACAGCTCCATCAGCAGAGGAACGGTGAACTGTTGCGACTCGACGACGTGCTTCAGACTCATGCTCAAGATTCCTGCTTCTTTATCCACCTGCTCTACAACTGGCATATTTTTCACCGGCACACCGGCGCTTCAATTTCTTCCTGCAGGCTGGCTGTCTTGTCCGATTCGGCGTCAGGAACGACGTGTGTCCCTCCCGTTCCCGTAACCGCTTCAAACAGATTTTCATGGGAGGTAATGATGGCTTCCTTCCCGCCGCTGCACAGAAAACGCAACACCGATTCCATCTTCGGTCCCATGTTGCCGGGCGGGAATTGGCCGGCCCGGTAATATTCCTCCAACTGAGAAGCGGTCACCTGCCTCAGTGGGACCTGCCCGGGCTTCTTGTAGTTGAGGTAAACGTAGTCCGTATCGGTCGTTAGCGCGAGCAGCTCCACTCCAAGTTGCGTGGCCAGCAGCGCAGAGGCGCGGTCCTTGTCGATGACCGCTTCCACGCCTTGCAGGCGGCCGTTCACCAGCATCACCGGAATACCACCACCGCCGGTCGAAACCACGAGCACACCCCGATCGACCAGCGAGCGGATGACATCCAGCTCCAAGATTTCTACCGGATCGGGCGAAGGCACCACCCGGCGATAACCGCGCGCGGCGTCCTCCACAATATTCCATCCCAGCAGGCGCTTCTTCTCCTCAGCGTCGGCGCGGGAAAAGAAAGGGCCGATGGGCTTGGTCGGCTGCTGCATGGCGGGATCCTCGGCCGACACCAGCACCTGCGTCACAATGCTCGCAACCGGCATCTCCAGCCTCGCCGCTGCCAGTTCGTTTTGCAGCGATTGAGCAAGCAGATACCCAATCTCGCCCTGGCTGGCGGCTCCGCAAACGTCCAGCGTCTGGCTGTAAACCACGGCAGAGGCGCGTTCGGAGCGGAGCAACTGCGCGCCTACCTGCGGCCCATTTCCGTGCGTGAGAACGAGTCTGTATCCAAGTTGGACCAGGCGGACAATCGCCTGTGCAGTACGGCGGGTGTTCGCCAGTTGCTCAGCAATGGTGCCCTTCTCACCCGCGCGGATGAGTGAATTGCCGCCAACCGCAATTAACGCCCGAATCGCCATTCGCTTCTTGCTCTTTGCCGTCGCTCGGTAGCTCTTACCCCCTCCCTAACCGGTTCTTTAGAATCATGGGCTTAGGAAAAACATTCCAGCAAGTTCTTCAATCCAAAAGCTTTACGCCTAAGCTCAACAATGTACGACACTTACTGGCAAGACCCGACACTGCCCGGTTGGCAGACGGGAGACAGCGGAAAGGAGGCTAGAGGAAGCACTGTCTCTTATCCGACCAACCAGACTTGCGGCCTATTTCACCAACTCCAGCGCCCTTTCACGGAAGCTTTCGGCTTCCGTTGCTTGGGCACCCCCCATCAGTTCAAACAGGATCGCCTTCTGCGCATGTAGCCGGTTCTCTGCCTGCGCAAAGACGAACGACCGCGTCGAATCGATCACCTCATCGGTAACTTCATCACCGCGGTGCGCGGGCAAACAATGCATAAAGATGGCATCGGGCTTGGCGCATGCAAAAAGCTGGGTGTTGACCTGGTACGACTGGAAAATTCTGCGCCGCGTTTCCGTCTCGGTCTCCTGGCCCATGCTTGTCCACACATCGGTGTAAATCACGTCTGCTCCGAAGGCCGCAACCTGCGGATCGTGGGTGATAGTGCAACTCGCACCGGTCTGCGCGCTGCGCACCGTCGCCCAGGCAACGGCTTCTGTGTCCGGCTCATATCCGGGCGGGGTTGCAATCCACACATGTGCGCCTAGTTGCGCGCCCGCGAACATGAGCGAGTGCGCCACATTGTTGCCGTCGCCGATATACGCGATCTTCAGACCGACGATTCGTCCCTTCACTTCCAGCATTGTCAGGTAATCCGCCATGGCCTGGCAGGGATGGCTGTAGTCGGTCAGCCCGTTGATGACCGGAATGCTTGCGCACTTAGCCATCTCAACCACGACTTCGTGAGCGAAGGTGCGAATCATGATGCCCTGCACCATGCGCTCCAGGTTGCGCGCGACGTCATATACCGACTCGCGCTTGCCGAGGCTGATCTCGGAGGGCGAGAGGTACACGGAGTGACCGCCAAGTTCCTCCATGCCGACGTCGAAGGTCACCCGCGTCCGCAACGACGGCTTCTCGAAGATCATGGCCAGCGTCTTGCCCTTCAGGGCATGCGCATAGGCCCTGGGATTGGCCTTGATCTGGCACGCCTGGTGAAGAAAATGCCGGATCTGCAACGGCGAAAAATCGCGAATCGAGAGGAAGTCCTTCGGATTCATGGTCACCTCCCGGCCTCTGCCAACGCTGGCTTGTGGGTTTGTGTGAATTCCTCCAGCATTTCGGTTATCGCGGGCTTGCCGATCTCCTCCACCTCATAGCGCACCCGCAGGTTCGGTTTGTCCAGTTTGATGGCGCGCGCCAGATCAATCGGCGTCGCCACAATGACCAGGTCGCAGGGAACGCGCTTGATGGTCTCTTCCAGTTCGTGCCGTTGCCGGTCGCTGTATCCCATGGCGGGCAGGACCCGCCACAGGTGCGGGAACTTCTCGAACGTTTTCGCGATGGAGCCCACCGCGAACGGACGCGGGTCCACCAGCGAGGCGGCACCGTATCGGTTGGCCGCGACCACGCCGGCCCCGTAAGGCATCTCGCCGTGCGTGATGGTCGGACCATCCTCGACTACCAGCACATGCTTGCCGCGAACTGCCTCGGGGTCGGCAATCGTGACCCTGCTGGCTGTCTCGATGACCCGCGCGCTGGGATTGTGCAGCGCAATGTTCTGCCGCACCGTCTTCACCCCGTCGGGATCGGCTGTGTCCACTTTGTTGATGATGAGAACGTGCGCGGTGCGGAAGTTCACTTCGCCGGGATAGTAGCCCAGTTCATGTCCCGGCCGATGAGGATCGAGGACGACGATGTCAAGGTCAGGACGATAGAATGAGGTATCGTTGTTGCCGCCGTCCCACAGAATGACGTCACCCTCGAGCTCCGCCTGCCGCAGGACATCTTCGTAATCCACCCCAGCATAAACCGTCGTTCCCTCGATGATGTGAGGTTCGTATTCCTCGCGCTCCTCGATGGTGCACTGGTAACGATCCAGGTCGGCGAGCGTGGCAAAGCGCTGCGCACGCTGAGCCACCAGATCGCCATACGGCATGGGATGCCGGATCACGACTGGCTTCCAGCCCATGCCGCGCAGTTCTGCGGCAATGCGGCGTGAGACCGGGCTCTTACCGCACCCGGTGCGGACCGCGCAGACGGAAATCACCGGTACTTTCGCAACCAACTGCGTGCGCTGCACGCCCAGCAGCCAGAAGTCGGCGCCGGCGGCGACCGCGCGCGAGGCCAGGTGCATCAGCGCCGGATGCGCGATGTCGCTGTAGGAAAAGACCACGACCTCGACCTGCTCGTCGCGGATGATCTCCTCCATCCTGTTCTCGACGAGAATCGGGATGCCGTTTGGATACAGCTCGCCCGCCAATTCTGCGGGGTAA
>JBKQKT010000510.1:0-12171 GCA_052147365.1 Candidatus Korobacteraceae bacterium
TCAGCCGGCCGATCGCTGTAATCGCCGTCGAGGAAGACGACAACGTCTGGTGAGGTGGCGTGGGCCAGCCCGGTCAGGCAAGCCTGGCCGTATCCCCGGCGCGGTTCGAGGACGACCCGGGCGCCCATCTGGGCGGCAATCTCGGTGGTCCCGTCGGTCGAGTTGTTGTCGACGACAATGACCTCGGTGACGAGATCGCTCGGCAGATCCGCGAGGACGCGCCCGATTGCCCCCGCCTCATTGCGTGTGGGAATAATGACAGAGACCTGCACCCGGCCGAACCTCGGTTCGAGTTCACCACCTTATCGCGGAAGGCCGCCGTCGCGCCAGGATGGCGTCAACACCCCACGCGCGGCCCGCGCGCCCCACTGCAAGCGCAAGCGACGCAAGCACGGGGACAAGCAGTTCCCAGATCCACGCGGTGCCCCACTCCGAGACCCAGAGACTGCCCAAATACAGAAACGCTACAAAGGCGGCCGGGCGGGTGAGCAGACCTATGACGAGCAGGATCCCAAGACCGATCTCGGTGATTGCCTGCAGCGGAGCCGCCATGGCCGCGTGATTTGCCGCCAAACCCATTACGGTCTTCCACGCCGCTGGCGAATGACCATGCTGAAGATAGTAGTTAATGAGCCCCGCGTAGCCCGCGGGCGTATAGAGGCCTTTCCCCAGATTCTCAAAGAAAACCCAAACAAACATCGCGCCAATCGTGAGTCGTACGAGCGCGAGAGCAACTTGCGCGTCCTGTTGAACGGTCACTTCGGATGCTGGGTTGCGCGTCTTGATCGTGTTTGTTGTCATTCATCGCCCCCCATTCGATGTCCAAGAGGCCTTTGAGTCAACGCCGCGAGCCGAGGTCAAGAAGGCAGCGCAATAATACTGACCCGATACGGTCGAAGGCAAATATTGACCTCGAACTACTGCAACATCGGCCCGGCGGTTGAAGACGCCTACGCATAAAGCAGGTTGACGTCATGCAGTTCCCGGCTCGGCGAGCCAGGACGCAGTTTGCGCTGGAATGCACTCGCCGTGGCCTACAATGGCGTGCTGGGTCGTGTCTTTGCAGATGTCTTCGAGCATGTGGCTCCGCACCGCGGGAAGCACTGCAGTCCACTGGCGCCACAAATATGCAGATCTTCCTGCGCGTAAGCTCGACCCATGCTGAGCAGTTACACGGTTCTGTGGCGGGAGATGAACCTGCGGGCCTCCACCATTCCGGGGCTGGTCGGCGGTGGGGGTTTGGGACAGGCGATCTACAATAACGTACAACTGGGCTTTTACACTCGCTTGAGTAGGCTGATTCTCCTGGTTTATGCCCTCGTTCTCGCCAGTGACTGGATCGAGTAGCGCTGCCGCCTGAATGTTGCATAACGAAAGGCTGTGCATGAACAACGCCACACTCCAGTCTTCATCCACTCCACCTCGCGTGGCGCCGCCGGAAGCCGGTATTGCGCTCGGGCTGGGACTCACTAACGAGTGTAATCTCTCGTGTTCCTTCTGCTATCGCGATCCAACTCGCTCCGACCGTCTCTCCCTGGACCAAGTGAAGTCCGTCACGGAACGGCTGCCTGTGAACTCGGTGAATCTGGGCACCGGCGAAAACGGAATGCACCCAGACTTTAGGAGCATCCTGGCCTACCTGCGTACGCGACCGATCAAGCTCACCATCACGTCCAATGGCCACAGTGTAGCGGTTCTCGATGATGACGAGTTGCGCGCATTCCACGACATCGAATTCTCTCTCGATTATCCCACGCAAGTGGAGCAGGATGCACAGCGCGGACCGGGCAATTGGGCGCTCATCCACGAGCAGGCGGAGCGCTGTGTCAAGCTGGCTGTGCCCGTGACCATCATTGCCGTCATGATGAAGTCGAACTATTTGCGTCTGGCGGAAGTGGCGCGAGTAGCTAAACGATTCGACGCTCCTTTGCGCATCAATGTGTACCAGTCTGTGCGGTCGGACCTCTATGCGCTGACTTACGAAGAGTATTGGGAAGGGTTCCGGCGCCTCTTGGCGGAAACCGACGTGATAGCTATTGGCGAGCCCCTGATTCGAGCGATGGCGGGGCTGCCCTCGCCTAGAGGGGGATGTGGCGTTAACAACGTGCGGGTTACACCTCGAGCCACTACGCAGCCGTGTGTTTATTGGCCGGGACCGGGTGAGCCATTGTCTGATTTGATCTCCACGGGCCCCGAGATACTGAACTCTCCGCCCTTCGAACTGGCCCGGACACTTCCGAAGGTCTGCGAGCCCTGCGAGTTCCGAGACTCGTGCCACGGAGGATGTGCTGGACGCCGGCGCCTGCAGGGCGCGCTGGCGGAGCCTGACTTCTATTGTCCGATCATTCGCGGGGAGCGCCTACGCCTCGAGGTCCGCATGGCCGCTACCCGTGATCTGCCTAAACTCGACAGCTCCTGCACGACTATCGTGATTGCGAGAGAGTCAGATTCCTGAGAGCGCAGCGTGGCGACGATCCGCCGGCGATTAGCCCCATCCCCCACGAAGATGTTCTGCGGCGGAGTTCCGCAGACGACTCCTAATCGGCACCCTCTACATTCGATGCCAAGCCTACCCACCTAATGCGAGCGCCCTAACTGTGCATCACTTCTTCGGCTGTGGCTGGGACGCCGGCTCACTGCTCGGAGGAACGATGTTCTTCATCCGCATATAGGTGACCAAGTTCCCGTAGTGTTCCATATTGTGCATGTTGTTGACAGTCAGCACGCCCAGCTTCGGGGCGTCGCTTCCGAAGAGCTTCACCATTTGGGTGGCGGAGGCGTCGGTCATGCCGTCGTAGGACTTGTCGCAGTAGCCGAAGGCCTCTTTGAGGGCGGCGATTAAATCGGCTTTCGAGGTTTTGGTCTGCTCGACTTTCGGAGCAGGATTTTTCTCGCCGAGCGCTATGGAACAGAACAGGTACTGTGCGTCGGCCACGTGTCCAACGATCTGACCGAAGGTGCGCACCGTGTCGGTGGGCCTAAAGCTGTAATTTTCCTCGGGCATTTTTTCCGCGGAGCGGAGCAGGATGTCCTTCACGTGTCCATAGACGTGTTTGTTGAATGTGCTGAGCGGATTGTCCGGGGACGGGGCGGCGGCCTTATCCTGTGCCAGGGCAACCGCGGCTGGTACAAGCAGGGAAATCAGAATTGTTCGCAGAAGCATTCGCATGGGGTTTCTCCTCCTTCTTCCAACAGTACGCAAGGCTGGCGGAAAAGTTCCCGCACTGCCCCGGCTTCAGTAGCCGGCGCGTCAGCGGTCCCTTCGGCCTGAGCGCAACAATATTACACTCGTATAAAAAAAGAAGCGGGCACGAGTGAGCGCTGAGCAAATAAAACTGCTTGACAAGACCCGAAGACGCGCGCAATTATGCCCCAACCACTTGAAAGTGCCCACTTTGACGAAGGATGGCGAGTCCGAGGTACGCTCGTCTTGACGGGGCAGTGATTTGAACATTTTTTGAACCGCCCAGACAGGGCAGGAATCATTTGCAGGCAGCAGAATTCGCAGCTATTCCTGCATGGTTTCGGAGTCGAGGCTAATGGTGCCACATCTGGGGTCCCGGTGGTCAGCGTGCGCAATTATGGGCGCAGCCCGTTTATGCGCAGCAAATGTCGCGTCTGCGGTGACGCTTGGCTCTCCTGATATCCCCAGTATTTTTTCCCCTGCTTCGACTCCGGCCGATTCCATTTACCACCTGTCACTGTTCGTGCTGGAAACCTGCTTCGTCATCTTTGCCGTAGTTTTCAGCCTGCTTGTTTATTCAGTAGTGAAATTCCGGCGGCGCCCTGGTGATGACGGACGCGAACCCGCTCAAATATACGGAAGCAACCAGGTCGAACTGGCCTGGACGGTTATTCCCATCGTGATTGTGGTGGTGCTGTTTCTGGCCTCGGCGCGCGTGATCCATGCGGTCGAAGACTACCGCTTTCCTCCCAACACGACCGAGGTAACCGCCGTCGGCCATCAGTTCTGGTGGGAATTTCAATATCCCCAGCAGGGATTCATCACCGCCAACGAGCTGCATGTTCCAGTCAGCGACGCGAAGAGTCCAACGCCAACTCACATTGTGCTGCTATCGGCGGACACAGACCATAGCTTCTGGGTGCCCATGCTGGCGGGGAAGACCGACCTGATTCCCAACCGGACCAACAGCATGTGGATTGACCCCCACGAGACTGGAGTGTACGTCGGACAATGCGCCCAGTATTGCGGCACGCAGCACGCCAAGATGCTGTTGCGGGTGTTTGTCCAATCACGTGAGGACTTCAACCGCTGGCTGGCGGAGCAGCAACGTCCTGCGCAGAATGACGGCAACGTCGCCAGCGGCCGCCGGGTTTTCGAAAGCACGGCATGTGTCAACTGCCACACCGTTTCAGGCACCGGCGCGCACGGGAAGTTCGGCCCTGATCTTACGCACCTGATGAGCCGGGAGACCATCGCGGCGGGCGCGGCGCTCAACAACCGCGAGAACCTGCGCCAATGGATCAAGGACCCGGAAGTCTTCAAACCGGGTTCGCTGATGCCTGCCATGCAACTGGGCGAACAGGACCTGAATGCACTGACCGACTATCTGATGAGCTTGCGCTGACCATGGGGACACACTGATGTCGAACGCCGAATCGGTTCTGAAACCAACGTTGGTAACAATGCCCCCGCGCGAGGCAACTAAGCCGTTGTTCGACCGCGCGCACGAGTGGATTACCACCGTGGATCATAAGCGGCTCGGCATCTTGTACATCGTTTATGCCCTGGTGTTTCTGGTGATCGGCGGAATCGAAGCCACCATCATGCGGATCCAGCTCGCGGTGCCGCACGCCCATTTCGTTTCGCCTCAGGTCTTCAACCAGATGTTCACCATGCACGGCACCACGATGATTTTCTTCGTCGCCATGCCGGTGCTGTTTGGCTTCGCGAACTATTTTGTTCCACTGATGATCGGCGCACGCGACATGGCCTTTCCGCGCCTCAACGCCTTCAGCTTCTGGATGAGCGCACTGGGCGGGATCATCCTGTATTTCAGCTTCCTGGGAGGAAGCGGGCTGTACGGGGCGGGCAGTGCTCCTGATGTTGGCTGGTTCGCCTATGCGCCGCTGACTTCGCCCGCCTTTTCGCTTGGTCACAGCACCGACTACTGGATTATAGGTCTGCTGGTCAGCGGTGTTGGCAGCATCGGAACGACACTGAACATTGCTACCACCGTCCTCTGCATGCGCTGTCCCGGAATGACGCTTGGGCGCATGCCGCTGTTCGCCTGGCTGAACCTGGTCATGTCGGGACTGGTGCTGGTCGTAGTCTCGCCGTTGACCGCTGCCCAGATCATGCTGCTCGTTGATCGTTACCTGGGCGGCCACTTCTTCGACACGCAAGCCGGCGGCTCTGCCGTCCTCTGGATGCACTTTTTCTGGATCTTCGGTCATCCCGAGGTGTACGTACTAATCATTCCGGCGTTTGCGTTCATCTCGGAAATCGTTCCCGTCTTCTCACGCAAACCCATCTTTGGCTATTCCATCATGGTGGCAGCCACCGTAACCATTGGCTTCATCAGCCTGGGCGTTTGGGCGCACCACATGTTCACCGTCGGCATGACCTCCTATGGGAACGCCTTCTTCGTTGGTTCCACCATGGCGATCTCGGTCCCAACGGGTATAAAGATATTCAACTGGCTGGGAACGTTGTGGGGAGGGAAAATTGTCTTCAAGACCCCGATGCTGTTCTGCATTGGCTTCCTGTTTCAGTTCCTGATTGCGGGGTTAACCGGAATCATGCTGGCTGCGGCGCCGTTTGACTGGCAACTCGGCAACTCTTACTTCGTCGTTGCCCACTTCCACTACGTCATCGTGGGCGGCATTCTCTTCGCACTTTTCGCCGCTTTCTACTATTGGTTTCCCAAGATGTCAGGGAAAATGTACGACGAGACGCTAGGCAAATGGCACTTCTGGCTCTTCCTCATTGGTTTTCATCTTACGTTTGACTTCATGCACATTCCGGGCGTCCTGGGCATGCCACGCCGCATTTATACCTATGAACCGGGCCGGGGCTGGGAAATCTGGAACTTGATCGTCTCCATCGGCATGCTCTTTCAAATTATCGGCGTCCTGATCTTCGTTTGGAACCTGGTCTGGTCGTACTTCAAGGGGAAGGCCGCGGGCAACGACCCGTGGGACGCCTGGACGCTGGAGTGGTCCACGGCATCGCCGCCACCAGAGTATAACTTCGCGACAATTCCGGTGGTGCGCAGCCGCCGTCCGCTGTGGGACTTGAAGCATCCGGAAGATCCGGATTGGAAGTACGAATAGAGGAGAGATTCGCTTGGCAGCTACGACGCTCGCGCTCCCGCCCACCGAAATGCCGCTCCCGCAGGAATATCGCGGACACGTCGGCATGTGGTGCCTGATTATTGCGGAGTCGGCCATCTTCACGATCTTTGTCGTTGCCTACCTGTACTATGCGGGCAAGAGCCTGAGCGGGCCGACACCGGCCGAAGTGCTTCATGTGCCGTGGTTCAACTCGGTTTGCCTGTTCGCCAGCAGCTTTACCATCGTTATGGCCGAGCGCGCCATTGTGCAAGGCAAGACCAGGCCATTTGGTATCTGGTGGCTGCTGACAATTGCGCTGGGCGCCATTTTCATTCTGGGCACCGCCCGCGAGTGGTACCACCTGATCTATGACGACGGCCTGACCATCAGCTCCAGCCTGTTCGGGACCACGTTCTACTCGCTGGTGGGCCTGCATGCATCGCACGTGATCATCGGCTTGACAGGACTTTCCATAATCATGATCTGCACGGCGCTCGGCTACGTGAAACAGGAACACGCGCCGCGGATCGAAGTCTTCGCCATGTACTGGCACTTTGTGGACGCCATTTGGGTCGTTGTGCTCACAGTTGTTTATTTTGTTGCTCGCTAAAGTATGCCTATGCAAACACCAGACCAGCACGTCAGCGGCAATCCCGAAATGGTCGTGTTGCCCGCCCCGACTGCGTGGCCTTTCCTGCTGGCGCTCGGCGCCTCCTTGATCTTCGCCGGGCTACTGACCAACGCTTCGGTCAGCATTCTGGGAGCCATTCTTTTTATCCCCGCGGCCGTTGGATGGTTTCGCCAGGTGCTTCCTCATGAACACCACTTGGAGGTGGCTGCTGTTCCCGAGCGCGAACTCGTGGTCGTCGCTTCACGCGAGGTCATGCGAGTGCCGGCGGCGCAGCACGTGCAGCGCGCGTGGCTTCCATTGAAGGTCTATCCCGTCTCGGCTGGAGTAAAAGGCGGACTCGCCGGCGGTGTCGCCATGGCACTGCTGGCTATGCTTTACGGTCTCATCTTCTACCGCAGCATTTGGTATCCCATCAATCTGATTGCTGGCAGTCTCTATGACTCCCCCTCGATTCCTACGACTCAGGAGATGGCGCACTTCCACCTTGCCTGGTTCGTCTTTGCGCTCGCCATGCACGCCACCATGTGTCTGCTGGTGGGACTTCTGTACGGGGCAATGCTGCCTATGCTGCCCAGGCGTCCCATTATTCTTGGGGGAATCATCGGTCCGCTGCTATGGACCGGGCTGCTCTATCGGATCCTCGACTATGTGAACCCGTTGCTGGACCGGGAAATTAACTGGTGGTGGTTTGCCGCCTCGCAGGTTGCATTCGGAGTAGTGGCCGGGCTCGTAGTCGTGCGCCAGAACCAGGAGTGGACTTCGGAGAACGTGCCGCTCGCCATGCGCGCGGGTATCGAAGCACCAGGTCTCATGCATGAGCACGAAGGCGAGGGCCAAAAGCAATGAAGCTGCGCTTCGAAGTGCTGGCGTTGTCGCTGGCTGCGCTACTGGCGTCTGCAGCTTGCACTGTCAGCGGCAAACCTGCGCCCGGTCCTGAAGTGCCCCGTCCCGATTCGATTCTGGATCCGGTTGTGCTCTACCAGCAAAACTGTGCCGGCTGCCACGGCGCCGATGGCCAGAAGGGACCGGCGATGGCTTTGTCGGATCCGGTTTATCTCGCTATTGTTGACGACGACACGCTGCGCACAACCATCTCCAAGGGCCGTTCCGGCACGGCCATGTCGGCTTTTGCCCAGAAGGAAGGCGGCATGCTGACCGACGAACAGGTCAACGCCATCATTCACGGCATCCGCGACCGCTGGAGCAAGCCGAACTCGCTGGCAGGCGTTACCGCTCCTCCTTACGCCGCCAAGACTCCTGGAGACCCGCTGCAGGGAGAGACAGTATATGCGAGCTTCTGCGCCTCCTGTCACGGCACCGGCGCCAAAGGCGGACCGAAGGCGGGCTCGGTAACAAATGGGGCGTATCTCAGCCTCATCAGCGATCAAGGGCTGCGCACTATCGTTATCACTGGCCGTCCTGACTTCGGTGCGCCCGACTGGCGCGAAAATGTTCCCGGACATCCCATGACCGACCAGGAGATCTCGGATGTGGTGGCGTGGCTTGCTGGTCAACGCCCGAAACCAGCAATTCAAGCGGCTTCTGCGAAATCGTCCTCGCCAGGAGGAACTCAATGAGCGATCAAGACAAGAACGAAATCTCCCGGCGGGATGTATTCGCCAAAATTGGAATGTTGCTGAACGGCTTGGCGGTCGTGATATTAGCGATGCCGGTGGTTGGCTACCTGATTTCACCGATTCTTGGGGGCGATCGGGGGCAATACAAGCGCTGGCTCGCGCTGGGTGAACTCGATGAATTCCCCGAAGGCCAGACTCGGCTGGCCAAGTTTCAAAGCCCCATCTCTGGGGTGGCTGACGGAGAGACCGACCGCATTCCCTGCTGGGTCCGCCGCATTCAGGGTGAACAGTTCCAGGTCTTCGCGGTCAACTGCGCGCACCTCGGGTGCCCGGTGCGCTGGTTTGCCCAATCCGGGTTGTTCATGTGTCCCTGCCACGGCGGCGTGTACTACCAGGACGGCTCTCGCGCTTCCGGGCCGCCCCCGCGCGGTCTGTTCGAGTATCCCTACAAGGTGGAAGGCGGCAGGTTGATGATTGAAGCCGGACAACTGCCGACGTTGTCCACCACCGCCAGCCTGAGTGCGAGGAAGAGCGGATGTCAAAGTTAGAAAAGATTGCCGACTGGTTCGACCAAAGACTGCAGCTTGGTGGCGTCATCCGCGAAACGATGAGCCATCCCGTGCCGCGCAAGTCCGCGAGCTGGTGGTACGTCTTTGGCAGCGCCGCACTGACACTCTTCATCCTGCAGGTATTCACCGGCATCCTCCTGGCGCTCATTTACGTTCCCTCAGCCGCCGAGGCCTGGAACAGCCTGCAGTATCTCAACCACGGTGTCACTCTGGGATGGTTTCTTCGCGCCGTGCACGGCTGGGGTTCCAACTTCATGGTCGCCGTGGTGCTTATCCACCTGTGCCAGGTGTTCCTGTTCGGCGCCTACAAGTTTCCGCGCGAACTCACTTGGGTGGTTGGCGTCTTCCTGCTGTTGATGACACTTGGCATGGCCTTCACCGGCCAGGTGATGCGTTTTGATCAGGATGCCTACTGGGGGCTGGGCATCGGCGTATCCATTATCAGCCGTGTACCCTTGGTTGGCGGCTCTCTGGTGCACATGTTGCTGGGAGGCCCCATCATCGCGGGCGCGACCCTCTCGCGCTTTTTCGCGCTGCACGTTTTCCTGATTCCCGGCTTGTTGATTGCGCTCGTCTCGCTGCACCTGCTTCTGGTGTTGAAGTGCGGCATCAACGACTGGCCCATGCCCGGTCGCGTGGTCCGCCGTTCGACCTACGTGAAGGAATACGAAGAGCTGGTCCACAAAGACGGCGTGCCTTTCGTGCCCGAGGCCATCTGGAAGGACATGTTTTTCTCCGCCGCCATCATCGTCAGCGTGATGCTGTGCGCCTGGTACTTCGGGCCCTTCGGTCCGACCGGATACCCTGACCCGACCATCATCCAGACCATTCCCAAGCCTGATTTCTTCTTCTTGTGGCTGTACGCGATGCTGGCTTTGATGCCACCGGAGATGGAGACGGCGGCCCTGCTCATCGGGCCTGTTATCGTCATCGGGCTGCTGATTCTGTTGCCGTTTCTATCGGGCGAAGGTGAGAAGAGCTGGCGAAGACGGCCCGTTGCTGTCGTCACGTTATTGCTCATTGCCGTTGCACTCGGAACCTTCACCAAGCTCGCAACCTATTCACCGTGGAGCCCCGTGATGAACGGGTGGAGTGGCGATCCGGTTCCGGTGGAATTCCTCAACGGTCGTTCACCGCTGGAACGTCAGGGCGCGCTGGTTTTCCAGGTGAAACAATGCCGTAACTGCCATGCGATTGGCGGCTCTGGAGGCCAGCGCGGCCCCGCGCTTGATCGGGTTGCAACCCGACTCACGCGCGACCAGCTTGTGCGTCAGGTCATACAGGGCGGCGGCAACATGCCGGCGTACGGCAGGAACCTGAATCCGGCTGAAGTGACCGCGTTGGTTTCGTTTCTGGAGACTCTTCATCCGCCGAACCAGTTGCCTGCCCGCGACGCATCCCAAGCGGCACTTACGCAGGAAGAGCAAAACCGCCCTGCCGGGAACGCACGCTAACCTGCCATGTCTTCTGTCTTTCAAGCCGTGCTGCGCTCGTGGTCCATTCCTCCGGCCGCGACCTTCGCGATTGTCTTGACCGCGCTTGTCTATCTGCGCGGCTGGTGGCTGCTGCGGCGGGCCGGGTCGCCAGACGTTCCGCCATGGCGCGCCGCGACCTTCCTGCTTGGGCTGCTTACTCTCTGGGTTGCGCTCGCCTCGCCGATGGATGTTTTCAACGGTTTCATTCTGACGGCGCACATGCTGCAGCACATGCTGCTGATGATGGTTGCGCCTCCGCTCATCCTTCTTGGCGCACCGCTGGTGCCGACGGTCCGCGGCTTGCCGAAGTTCGCCGCGCGCGAATTTGCCGGGCCGTTCTTGAACTGGTCCGCAGCCAGACGCGTGGGAAATGCACTGACCCATCCGGTTTCTGCCTTACTGCTGATGGGCGTCGCGATGTTCGCCTGGCACACTCCGGCGTTGTACGAGTTGGCGTTGCGCTCCTCGTCATGGCACCAGGTGGAACACGCATGGTTCTTTCTGACGTCTATCATCTTCTGGTGGCCGGTCGTGCAGCCCTGGCCCAGCAGCGCACACTGGCCGCGCTGGGCGATGGTGCCATACCTGCTGATCGCTGATATTCAGAACACGGTTCTGTCCGCCATCCTGGTCTTCTCCGATCGTGTGCTCTATCCCTCGTATTCGGGCGTGCCCCGCCTGTTCGGCCTTTCTGCGCTGGAAGACCAAGTCGCCGCCGGTTCCATCATGTGGGTTGTCGGTTCGTTGGCGTTTGTGGTTCCTGCGGTTATCATCGCTGTTCAGTGTCTTTCAAGGAAGTCAGCGCCACATGCGCCTGTCGCAGTCCGGGAACGCGACAAGCACCTTGACGAAGGACTTCCGGCAGTTTCGCAGACAGTTGCTTTTGCTCCTCGTCTCTTGCGAGCACAATCAGCGACAAAGAAGCTGGAGGCAGTTTCGTTCCTGTTGCTGTTTGTAGCATCGGGCATTTGCTTTGCCCGATTCGTTGCAGCCCCGAGCGATGATGACGACCAAATCCTGCGGTTTGCCGGGACATCGGGCCCCTTTGCGGTGGCGGTCTTCGCGCCAGCGGGAGATCTCGTGTCTGGCCCATTGACGTTCAGCGTTCTCGTTCAGGATCGAAATGACGGGGAGGTCCTGCTCGACGGGACCGTCGAACTCCGCGCCCATCCGGCCGCGGACCCACAGCCGTCATCCACCTCAGCTCAGGCGAGCTACCACGATTCGCAAAACAAGCTGCTGCAAAGCGCAGAGCTGAACCTATCCACGGCGGGCAATTGGACCGTGGAGGTTATGGTCCGCCGTAATTCCCAAGCCGCAGAATTCTCCCTGCCGCTGCAGGTCGTGAAAGGCGATGCAGGCGGTGTAGTTCTTTGGCCGTATGTTATGTTCCTCGCTCTTGCCGCCCTGTTGTTACTGACCTACATTCGACGGCATCGCGCGCCCAAGACTTTCAGATCCCTTCCTCGCGTGGCCTAGCCGTGATGGCTGCCAGACTCGTCACAGCGGGTGGCTGCTGTTAAGACCCAAACGCCCGGATCTCAACGGTTCGTCACCACTTCAGTGCTACCTGACCAAATCCATAAGGTTTACTTATGGAGGCCATACAGTTTTTCCACTTG
>JBKQKT010000511.1:0-3180 GCA_052147365.1 Candidatus Korobacteraceae bacterium
GCGCGTGGATGATCAAGGTTACGCTTAAGGATCCGAGCGAGGCGGACAAGCTATTGTCGGCGCCCGATTACGAAAAGTTTGTGGCCGAAGAGGGCGGGCACTGAGAGGATCCAATGGATTTCGCCAGTTTTGACGAGTTGTGGAAGGCACTGGGCCGATTGTATGACGACACCCTCGAGATGAAGGAGTCCATTAGGGAACTTCGACAATCTAACGAGGCTCTCAGTGAGGCCGCAGGGCGTCTGCTGAGCGCTGTCGAGGGACATCAGCGAGTGGTGGAATCACATGAGCGCCGTCTTGACCGGACCGAGATTACGGTTGAAGCCATCCTGGAAGATCTGCGACGCCACCGAGAAGGACGCTCGCCGCAATGACGGTCGGTCTTTTCCGCACATTCGGCCCAGAGGCTGACCAGACACGTACTTGACATCGCTCCCTTTTTCTACAAATTCGCCCAGGAAAGTTACAGGTATCCATGCGCTATCTTCCCAAATCTGAAGCCGACCGCGAAGTCATGCTGCGCGAGATCGGCGCCAAGTCCATCGACGATCTGTTTGCCGCCATCCCGATGGAATACCGGCTCAAACGCGATCTCAACATTCCGCGCGCCTATGCAGAGAGCGAGATCGTTGAGTTCTTTCGCCAACGCGCGGCTGAGAGCGCGCAAGGCTACGCCACGTTTCTCGGCGCGGGCGCCTATTCGCACTACCGCCCGGTGGTTGTAGACTCGTTGGTTTCGCGCGGTGAGTTCTTCACCGCCTACACCCCGTATCAGCCGGAGATCGCCCAGGGCACCCTGCAGTCCATCTTTGAATTCCAGACGATGATCTGCGAACTGACCGGGATGGACGTAGCCAACGCTTCCATGTATGACGGCTCGACTGGCGCTGCCGAGGCGCTGATGATGGCGGCGCGTATTACTGGACGGCACAAATCGGTCGTCGCCAACAGCGTGCATCCCGAGTATCGCGAGGTCATTACCACATATGCGCGCTATCAAGGCATGCCGATCGTGAGCGTCGGCTATCTGAAGAACGGAAGGGTGGACCTGGAAGCGCTTGACAAGGCGATCGACAATGACACCGCGGGCGTACTTGTCCAGTCGCCAAACTTCTTCGGAACGATCGAGAATGCCGCTGAGGTGGGCGAAATCGTCCACAGGAAGGGCGCCTTGCTGATCGTCTCTATCGCCGAAGCGGTTTCGCTCGGCATCGTGAAGCCTCCGGCCGAAGCAGACATCGTGAGTATGGAAGCGCAATCCTTCGGTGTGCCACTTGGCTTCGGCGGACCTTACTGTGGAGTGATCGCCACGCGTGACAAGTTTGTGCGCCAGATGCCGGGCCGCCTGGTCGGCGAGGCGCGCGACCGCAATGGCAAGCGCGGATTCGTGTTGACGCTTTCCACCCGTGAGCAGCACATCCGTCGCGAGAAGGCGACGTCGAACATCTGCACCAACCAGGGACTGGTCGCACTGATGTGTTGCATCTTCATGACCGTGTACGGTCGCGAGGGACTGATGGATCTGGCAAAGCAGAACCTGGCCAAAGCGCACTACGCGGCCGGTGAGTTCAGGAAGGCTGGTGCGACGGTGCTTTTTGAAGGCGCCCCGCGCTTCAACGAATGCGTCATCCAGACGAAGACCGATCCCTACACCATCAATGACAAACTGCTGGACCAGCGCATCATCGGCGGCTTCCCACTGAAAAAGCTGTATCCAGAGCTGGGCAATGCTGCGCTGTGGTGTTGCACGGAGACGACAACCAAAGCCTCGATTGACGCGGCTGCGAAGGAGGTGGCGCTGTGAACTGGAACGAGAAAATCCGCAAAGCCACCACCCACATCAGCCAGAACGAAGTACTCATCTTCGAACGCTCCTCACCGGGTAAGAAGGCATACCAGTTGCCGCCCCTCGATGTGCCCGAGGTCGATCCCGAGAGCCTGTTGGGCGAGCAGATACGCGAAGACCTGGGGCACATGCCAGAGGTGAGCGAGATCGAAATCATCCGCCACTTTACGCGGCTCTCCACTTGGAACTATGCCGTGGATCACGGCATGTATCCGCTGGGGTCGTGCACAATGAAGTACAACGCGCGGGTGAACGAATACGTGGCGCGGTTGATGGGACTGGCGGAAGCCCACCCGTATCAGCCGGAGCGTATTTCCCAGGGCGCTCTGCTGATCCAGAAGCTGTTGCGCGAGCAACTTCTGGAGATCACGGGCATGGACGCAATCACCTTGCAGCCCGCGGCCGGCGCGCACGGCGAGCTCACGGGAATTCTGCTGATACGAGCTTATCTTGAATCGCAGGGCAATCCGCGCAAGAAGATCCTGATCCCTGACTCGGCGCACGGGACCAATCCCGCCACGGCGGCCATGGTGGGCTACACCGTCGAGAACCTGAAATCGAACTCCGCGGGGATGGTGGACATCGCTTCCCTGGAGGCGCAGGTAAACGAGGACGTGGCCGCGCTGATGCTGACTAATCCCAACACGCTGGGGGTGTTTGAGCAGGAGATTCACAAGATCGCCGACGTACTGCATGCCAAGGGCTCCCTGCTGTACATGGATGGAGCCAACATGAACGCGCTGGTGGGCAAAGCACGTCCCGGTGACTTCGGCGTGGATGTGATGCACCTGAACCTGCATAAGACTTTCTCGACGCCGCATGGCGGGGGAGGCCCGGGGTCGGGACCGGTCGCCTGCAAGAAGAGCCTGGAGCCGTTCCTGCCGGTGCCCGTTCTGGTGACCAAGCCGGATGGCACCTTGGGATTCGACTACAACCGTCCACAGTCCATCGGACGGGTGCGCATGTTCTACGGTAACTTCGGCATGCATGTGCGGGCATTGGCCTACATCATGGCCAATGGGCCAGATGGCCTGCGGCAAACTACCGAGGACGCTGTCCTCAACGCAAACTACATCCGCAAAGGTCTGGAGGAGAGCTACGATCTGCCATACAAAACGCCGACTATGCATGAGGTGGTGTTCAGCGATCGCTTACAGACTCCTAAGGGGATCAAGACCGGCGATATCGCCAAGCGGCTTATCGATTACGGCTTCCATCCTTACACGGTGAGCTTCCCGTTAGTGGTGGCCGGCGCGCTGATGATCGAGCCAACAGAAAGTGAGTCAAAGGCATCCCTGGACATGTTCATTGAGGCGATGAAGGACATCGCCGAG
>JBKQKT010000512.1:0-4582 GCA_052147365.1 Candidatus Korobacteraceae bacterium
GGCGCAGAGCCAAGTGGAGGCCGCGCGAGTGGATATCGCTCGATACGCCGGACAAGTAGCACTGGACGAAAATGCACTCGACCTTCTGGTGGGTGCGCCGGTCGCCCCTAATTTGCTGCCCACTCAACTTGGTTCCGATCATGCACTGAAGGATCTCTCCTCAGGATTACCGTCCGAAGTACTGCTCCGCCGGCCCGACATCCTAGCGGCGGAACACCAACTCAAAGGCTCTTACGCCAACATCGGGGCAGCCCGCGCGGCGTTCTTCCCGAGCATCACCCTGACCGGGGGAGGAGGCCTGATGAGCAGTGAACTGTCCAGCCTGTTCACGGGTGCCGCCAAGACATGGAATTTTGCCCCGCAGATAGTAATGCCTATTTTTGACTACGGCACTCGTAGCGCCAATCTCAAAGTCGCGAAAGTGGATCGGGATCTCGCGATTGCCGAATACGACAAAGCAATCCAGTCAGCCTTTCGGGAAGTCAGCGACTCCCTGGCCCTGCGGGCCACACTCACGCAGCAGCAAGATGCTCAACAAGCTTTGGTGAATGCTCTGGACGAAACCTATCGTCTTTCGGAGGCCCGCTACAAAGCAGGAATCGATAGTTATCTGAGCGTTCTCGTGGCCCAACGGTCACTGTATCGTGCCCAGCAGGAATTGGTCACCCTCCGCATGGCCCGACAGGCCAATCTCGTCACTTTGTATAAGGTGCTCGGCGGAGGAGCGTAACGATTGTTTGAAGGAGGTGCCTATGTCGTCTATCGCATCGGCTGTAGGCCTTCGTTTGAAATCGGTGTTGGTTGCAACGGATTTCTCGGAAACATCGGAGAAGGCCATTCGTCACGCCCTTGCCATTACTCGCCACTACGATGCGAAATTCTATCTGGCACATGTGGTCTCCGGTCTTGGATATGTGATCGCTGGACCAGAAGCCCTGGAACTAGCATCGGAACGAGCTTCGAGAGAAGCGCAACAACTGGAGCATAACCTGATTGAAAATGGCTCCCTGGCTGGCCTAGACCATGAATTTATCGTTTGCCAGGGCATTATTTGGGAAGAGTTGCAGAAGATAATCTCACAGAAAAACATTGATCTGGTGGTCCTCGGTACACATGGCCGGCGCGGCTTCGGGAAACTCCTTCTCGGTTCCGTTGCGGAACAGGTTTTTCGTCACGCCGGTTGCCCTGTTTTGACAGTTGGGCCAAGTTCCTTTCGGGATTCTCGAGTCGAAGGCAGCTCGACAAGTCGAACCTTTCTGTTTGCGACAGACTTTGGCCGCGCTTCTGTCCGCGCCGTGCCGTTCGCCATATCGGCAGCGAATCACTTTGGAGCACAACTTGTTTTTCTGCATGTTGAATCCAATATGCCCTTGCCCAAGGGAGTTAATTGCTGCACTCCCGGTGATGTGATGCAAATGCGAGAGAAAACTCGCGTCGCCACCTCAGATCGGCTGCAACAATTCGTATCCGGGAGCGAGAAACCCGCAGTAAAACCGGAGTTCCTCGTTGAGTTCGGATTTCCCAGTGAGAAAATCCTGCACGTGGCTTTGAAGCTGCAAGCGGACATCATTATTATGGGTTTGCGCCGTTCCACCTCCACTGCCACTGCTGCTCACGTGCCCTGGGCCATTGCTTATGACGTAGTGTGCGGGGCTGCATGCCCCGTCCTTACGGTTAGGGGCTGATGCTCCCACTTTCTACGCGTGGGATTTCGCGTCCTGAGGATCCGGACGCAGGTCAAGTGTGAGTGTCTCAGGAAGGACACGGTTGACAAAGGTCCCGGTTGCTCGGAGAAGCCTTCAACCACAGCTGCAAGCCGGTGAAAGAGTTTGAACACGTTGTTGGAACTGCAATGCCAATGCTGAACTGACGAGAGCAACCATGCCAACCAAGTCACGTCCGGGGCTCACCCTCGGTGAATGGATGGCTGCGTGGGGCCGCGTTCTCAACGGCAGGTCCCCGATGCTTTCCATCGAGATCACGCGCGAGTGCCCTCTAAGCTGCCCAGGCTGTTATGCCTATGGCGAGACTCACTTGGGAGGAGTGCGCACGATCCGCGACCTGACTGACCTACGCGGGAATGCGCTGATTGCCGGTGTCCTTGGCCTGGCCGCAAAGCACCAAGCACTGCATGTGTCGCTGGTCGGAGGTGAACCCCTCGTCAGACATCGCGAACTCAGTATTATCCTGCCGGAACTAAGCAGGCGCGGGGTGTTCACGCTGGTCGTTACCAGCGGAATAATCCCAATCCCCAAGGAGTGGATGGGGTTACCGCGAAGCCGGGTGGCAGTCTCTGTGGACGGGCTCCCCGAGCACCATGATGAACGCCGCAAGCCCGCAACTTACGCCCGCATCCTCGAAAACATCCGCGACCGCAAAGTGAACATTCACTGGACCATCACCCGGCCCATGGCTGAGCACACGGGATACCTGGAAGAGTATGTAAGGTTCTGGAGCGCCCGGCGCGAGGTCAACCGCATTTGGGTCAGCCTGTACACTCCCCAAAAGGGCGAAGACACGCAGGAAAACCTGTTGCCCGAGCATCGTGCGTTGCTGGCGAGACTGTTGCCCCCCCTGCGGGAACGCTATCCCAAGTTCCTCATGAGTCCGGGAATCGCGCAAGCGCTTCTGGTGCCGCCAAAGAATCCGCACGAATGCCTCTTCGCGAAGATGTCCATAAACTACTCTGCCGACCTGAAGTCGCGCGTCGAGCCCTGCATTCTTGGAGGTACGCCGGACTGCACGCAGTGCGGGTGCGTGATCTCCACCGGCCTGCACTATGCGCAAATGGTTCGGATTGCAGGTCGGCTGAAGATCGGTCACCTGGTGAAAGGATCGATCGCCATCGGCTCGCTGCTAAACCGCCTCCGCAACGCCGCAGGCAGGCCAACCAGATGGAACATGGCGGGCGACCAGTGAAGCAGCCACGAACTTGGCCAAATCCGTTCAAATCGCGCAGCTTCACAACGCTCTCAAAGCTCCGGCGCTCACCACGAGTTCGAGACTGCTGCCACCAAGCGATAGCACTCAGAACCCGGATTGCTGGAACGACGGGATCAGTCCGGATAGTGGGTAGCCCTTGTAGAGGGAGCAAGTACTGGAAGTGGCTGGATCGGGAGATCGGTCGGTCCACGGAAGAGCCTCCGTCAAATGACCATGCGCCGGTGGGCAATCCATCGGATCCCGTTCGTTCGACCTGCTTCCGAATCGCATCCGGCAGCGGTTTCGCTCTTCCCTGACGAAGTGCATGGCAGACTTCGAGTCCCATCCTTGGTGATGATCGCAACCGAAACAGCCAACTCCCGGTAGAACCGGCGCGGACCGCCTGTAGATCACAAGCGCGAAGGCCTACCCGCACCTGAGTTTTCTCCCGAGCGGAGGCGCGTCTTCCTTTCATCGCCCATAGTCTCTTTTGGTGATACCGAGCCGCCGCATTTTGTTTTGCAAGGTAGTCCGCTTCAGCCCGAGGCGCTCGGCCGCGCCTCCCTTACCCGATATCTGCCCCGTAGCCACCTTCAAGGCATCGATTATCGCATTGCGTTCGGCCTGCTGGAATGTTGTACCAGGGCCCGCAGTACGCGTCGAAGCGTTTTTCAACTCTGAAATCGGTACCTTTAGTTCCTCCCCTTGAGACAGTATGACCGCACGTTCGATGAAGTTTTCCAATTCGCGTATGTTGCCTTTCCACGGGCTATTCGTGAGAGCGTCCATTGCTTTTTTAGGGATTGTCTTGATAGTCTTGCGCATCCGCCTTGATATCTTGGACACGAAATAGTGAACCAAGAGCGGTATGTCTTCCCGCCGTTCGCGTAGAGGAGGGATCTCTATGGGAAACACGTTCAATCGATAGAAGAGATCTTCGCGAAATGTTCCCTCACGGATCATGGCGGAAAGGTCCCGGTGCGTGGCGGCGATCACACGCACATCCACGTGAATCGTCTTTGTACTTCCTAGCCGCTCAAACTCCTGCTCTTGCAGTACGCGCAATAATTTCGGCTGTAACTCAAGACTGATGTCCCCGATCTCATCGAGGAAGAGCGAGCCTCCGTCGGCAAGTTCCAGGCGTCCGCGCTTTTGCATGAGAGCGCCGGTGAAGGCTCCTTTTTCGTGGCCGAATAGTTCACTTTCGATCAATCCCGACGGAATTGCCGCGCAGTTCAGTCGCACAAAAGTTCGTTGACGCCTCGAGCTGAGATTATGGATTGCTCGCGCGACCAGTTCCTTGCCGGTTCCAGTTTCCCCCCGTACAAGAACCGTAGAATCCGCGGGCGCGACGATAGAAACCTGCTCCAGCACCTTTCGCAATGCAAGGCTCTTCCCGACAATGTCTTCAAAGTTTGATTCCGACAGGATTTCTGATTCCAAGTACAACCGTTCGTGTTCCAGTCGGTCGCGCGAGGCCGTAAGCCGCCCGTACGCTAGCGCATTGTCAAGGGCCAATGCGATCTGCGTGCTGATCTGCGCGAGAAGGTCCAGGTCAGACTGCCCAAAGGTAGTCTCCCGCCTGCTTCCCAAGGCCATGATGCCAATCGGGCCCGAGGCCGTAACCAGCGGCGCGCTTGCGAGTGTCAGGATGGCCTCT
>JBKQKT010000513.1:0-6493 GCA_052147365.1 Candidatus Korobacteraceae bacterium
CGCCGCGTCGATTCCCTACGTGAAAAGAGCCATCGAACTGGACCCAAAGTTCGCGCTGGCTTACGCTTCGCTGGGCGGTAGTTACAGCAATCTGAATCAGCCGAGCCTGGCAAGGGAGAATTTTCAGAAGGCCTACGAATTGCGGGACCGCGTGACCCAGCGGGAGCGCTTCCTCATTGAGGCTTCCTATTTCGGTTATGTAACCGGCGAAATCGATAAGGCTATTCAGACTTATACCGAATGGGCACGTACTTATTCGGCGGATTACGGAGCCCATGGCAACCTGGGAGACAGTTACAACTTGCTTGGACAATACGAGAAGGCAGCCGAAGAAACTAGCGTAAGCCTCCGCCTTGAACCCGACGACGCGATTGCCTACGGAAATCTTGCCGACGATTACCTTGCTCTCGATCGCATCAAAGACGCTAAAGCTGCCTTGGACGAGGCGAGCAGGCGCAACTTGGATACGCCGGACCTGCACTTATATCGATATCACCTAGCGTTTCTGGAAAGCGATTTGTCCGCTATGCAGGAGCAGTCCTTGTGGGCGACGGGAAAACCCGAGGAAGATGGGCAGCTATCCGATGAGTCTGACACGGAAGCCTACTATGGGCGCCTGCAGAAGGCGCGTGAGCTTACGCGACAGGCGGTGGAATCGGCTAAGCGGAACGGAAGCACCGACACGGCGGCACTTTGGCAGGTCAACGAGGCCTTGCGGGAAGCCGAGTTCGGGAACACCGCTCTCGCTCGCAAGGCTGCTGCCGATGCGATGTCTTTGAGCCCGAAGTCCGACATCGAGCTGTTAGCGGCGCTGGCCCTTGCACGCAGCGGCGACACAGTACAGTCCTCGGCTCTTGCCGACAAAGTCGCTGCGGAATTCGACCGCGACACCATGATTCAAGCTTACTGGCTCCCAACCATCCGCGCCGCCATTGCGATTGATCGCGGCGATGCGCAAAAGGCAGTCGAACTGCTGAGTATGGCTTCCGAATACGAACTTGGGGAGCCCGTACAATGGCCGTCTCACGGAACCCTTTACCCGGTGTATGTCCGCGGCGAAGCGTATCTACGCGCGGGCGACGGTGAGCAGGCTGCTGCGGAATTCCAGAAGCTGATCGACCATCGCGGCATCGTGGCGAACCTTCCGCTGGGCGCTCTCGCCCATCTGCAATTAGGTCGCGCCTACAAGCTGGCTGGTGATGTGGGGAAGGCCCGTGAGGGTTACGCGGCGTTCCTTTTGGCTTGGTTGAACGCTGATCCCGATATCCCGATACTGAAGCAGGCGAAAGCGGAGTACGCGAAGCTGAAGTAGCAGGGAAAGGCCGTTTCTCGTCGGTTGCTGTTGCGCTAGCTGTTGAAATCAGCTCAAGTCGTAACCTATCGTCCGATCCTGCCAGGGACGGACCGGCATAGGAAGAACGCCTTTCCAAAAACCCTCGCGGAATAGCCCGCGCAACCGGCTGATTCTTTAGTGCCGGCAATAGGGGTTCCGCACTTTCCAAAAAGACATGGTTTCGGACCACGCGTTCCAGTCGCCGGCCAGTCGCTCCTGACAACTTCCCACAACCCCGTTTCCGGCCAGCTAATGGTTTGCCGACTACCCGCGAAGTACTGGTAATCTGTTTCCCTGCCGATTGAAGCAACGCTCCGCATCCAAGTTTTCGAGAGCGTTGTGGGCGACGAGTCTTGTGGCTGGCTCAGTTCACCGGCCCCAGATACTGATCCAGCCAATTCAGAGTCTCCTTGATAAGTTCGTTGCGTGGAATGTTGTGGCCAGTATCGTAGAGTAGATGCATCTTCTGGTCTTTCTTCGATCCGAGCAATCGGTAGAACGGGTCCTGCGTGGATTCCACAGGAAAGAAGAAATCGTAGCGTCCATTCAGCATCAGGACCGGCTGCTTCACTCGTGAAATGAAGTTGATGGTGTCGACTTCAGGAAGCGAGCGATGGAAGTCGAGTCCACCAAGAGCGAGCACACAAGCCTTGATGCGTGGGTCCACGGCGGGCACAATGCCTCCCATTTCCGCGCCCCAGCTGTAGCCGTAGTAGGCCAGCTTATCGTGGTCCAGGTCCGGGCGCGTCTCAGCGTAGTCGATGGCCCGCGAGGCGTCCTTCACCCACACGACGACGTGGTCCCGCCAGTCGCTGCTGGTGTTCGCAACATCTGACTCCATCCCGTCGCCCCGTTCATAGGTGCCCTTGTAAACGGGGTAAAGCACTGCGCGGCCGCTCTTGAGAATGGCATCCAGGGCTGCCGTCGTGTAGAGCGAGAACGTCCGCAGCAGGAGTGCATTCGATCCGGGAAAGAACACGACCGTCTGGAATGGCGGCTTGGCTTTCTTGGGAAGGAACAGATAGGCGATGGCCCGTTCGTGACCGTAAGCTGCCGTGTAAGTAATCTTCTCGGCTTTCCAATCCTCTTCGTCTTTGCCAAAAGGCTCGACCGACGCGTTCAGTGGCGTTTTGTCATACGAATACAGGCTGCGGTATGCCCGGAACAATTCATCGGAGGCGGGCTTCTCTTTGCTTAAGTCGCGCCGGGGCGAAGGCATGGGATCGGTGGCTATCCTGGGAATCGATTCCGGCTCCATGTACTTCACGCAGCGGAAACCGATATTCGAAGCACGGAGAAACGGCGACTGCGCGTCCGGATCGACGAACATGTAGTTGGGCTCGTCCCACGCTCCGCCCAGCACGTAGCGTTTGCCCGACTCGGCTTCGGTCCAGATCCACTCTTTAACGTTGCCCGCCATGTCGTAATTGCCCCAGGGGCTCATGTCCTGCTTGCTGCCCACCGGCAAAACACCCAAGGTGCCGAAGTTACTTGCCGGCACGATGAACGCCGCCGAAAACGGCCCTGCAGCCCGATTCCAGTGATAGATGGTTGGCAAACTTCTCTCGGCAAACTCCGCATACGCCGCGGCTTCGTACCAACTGATGCCGGTGACAGGGTAGTCATCCTGTCCTTTCGGATATTCGCCCTGTGACCAGTCCTTCGGCCCTGGCCGCCCCGTCCCATCGCGGAATAGCGCCATCACTTCGTCCCACGAGAGATGCTTTCCATCCTTCTGGAAATCGACCTTCCAGTACTCGCGTTTCTGGTATCCCCCCTGGTCGACAAAGGCCTTGAATTGGCGGTTCGTCACCTCGTACCGATCGATCCAATAGTCTTTGAGCTCCAACTCCGGCATTCCTTCGTAGCCGGGAATGAATAGTGTCTTGAAGTATTTGGCAGGCGATACCCTCACCATTCCGGCCGGAATTTTTCCCTCTTCGTCAAGGGCGACAGTCCCCTGCACAGGCTGACCTGGAGGCACAGAATACCGGGGTATTAGCGCCAGCGTTGTCCGCAAGACCGTCCCGTACTCCGGTTTCTCGAACTTCCAGAGAAACATCCCTCGCGGCTGGCGGACATCCTTCAACGGGGTCGTTCCCACCAATTCCCAGGGAGCGCTTGCGTCGGCGTAGTCTCTGCGGTAGACGGTTACGCCCGGCGGTGTCGTCTCCAGCGAAAGCTGGTAGGAAATTGTCGGCCACAACTTCGTCAGTGCGGGATCGCCTGAGATCGATTTCTCGGCTTTGTTGGCGAACGCGTATGCGGCGCCGAACTTCGCCTGATCGGCCAGTTGCGAGATCTCCGGCACCGCCACCTCGTGCGCCCAGCGTACGTCGCGGGTGCGTTTCACCATCCAGGCGGCTCCGCCGCCTAGAAGGACGACCAACAGCAGGAGCGGAACCAGCACCCAGGGACGTTTTGCCTCGCGGATAATCCGGGCAGAGCTCAGCCTCGCGCCTGACTCCGGGAACAGCAGGTCGCGACAGCTCTTGAGATCGCGCGCCAACTCGGTGCCAGACGCGTAGCGCCCTGCCGGATTCTTCTTCAAGCAGCAGCTGACGATGCGGCGCACTTCCGGCGGAACATCCGGCTTGAGCTCGTTCAACGGCTTCGGATCGTCGCGCATGACTGCCGCAAGCAGCGCGGCGCTGGATTGGCCATCGAAAGCCTTCCTGCCGGTCAGTATCTCGTAAAGCACCGAACCGAAGGAGAAGACATCGCTACGGGCGCCGATGACCTTGCCTTCCGCTTGCTCGGGGGACATATAGGCGAGGGTACCGACGATCATTCCGGGCGTCGTCGAACCACTCACCATCGTCGCCCCGTCGCCACTCAATGCGGACGCGGGTGCGGCCAGTTTGGCCAGTCCAAAATCCAGTACTTTAACAAGCCCTCCCTTGTCCACCATGATGTTCGCCGGTTTCAGGTCGCGGTGTACGATGCCTGCGGCATGCGCGCACGCGAGAGCCTCGGCAATCTGTACCGCGTACTTGATGGCCGGATCCGTTGGCAAACCGCCTGGGGGAATCAATTTGTCCACGGTTTGCCCGGCAACATACTCCATGACCATGCAGTCAATGCCGTCCTGAGAACCGATGTCATGAACAACGCAGACATTGGGATGTTGCAGCGCTGAGATAGATTTCGCTTCCTGCTCGAAGCGCGCATGCAGGTCTGGGTTGGAGGACAGATGAGCCGGGAGTACCTTAATTGCGACCGTACGCTGTAGCCTTGTGTCGCGGGCCCGATACACTTCGCCCATGCCGCCTACGCCGAGGAGCGACTCGATCTCGTAGGGACCGAGCTTTGTGCCTGAAATCAGTGTCATGGGGTTGATGCCGATTATACCTGCGTCATCTTGTTATTCCTGGTCTTCTACAGAACTTGGCAAGCGATGGGCAAACCAGCAGCTATCGGCGCATGCGGTTCGGCGGCCGACTCATGTGCTGTGAACAGCGACCCACACCGGAAGCTGGACCCACAGTTGTCCAGAAGTCCGCATCTGGGAAGCTGGGCCGAAACCGTTTCCTTTCGGCACAAGGCAGGATAGGTCGACCCAAGCCCCAGCTTCACGCGGCATCGAATGTGGGCCGATTATGTACCGAGACGATTTGGGACAAACCCCTCTGGGCAGGACGTGCGGTGCCGTCGCCAGGGTCTCCGAATGATTCGCTCTTCATCTACGTGAAACTAGCGCTTCCTTCGTTGCACCCAAGCTCGACTAAATTGGTATCACTTCACCCCTAGGAACCGGAGCGTCGCGTGTCTCATCGTCCGAGCGATGCGCTCCCGGCTGCTGCCCGGCTCAGGCAGAAGGAGCCACACCAGGGGGCGAAGCGGAATGGGTAAATCGTAAGGCTCCGACTGGCCGGGATGGGGAGGAAAGAAGGTGCTGAGCGCCTGCCAAGGGTTGTCGCGAAACTGGTCGACCATCGACGCCTGATGCACGCAGGAGATCGTGCAGAAAGGAGCGCAGGACTTCACGCTCGCATGCTCTCTTCGCAGATCGGCCGCGTCGTACTTCTCCAGCGGAATCGCCGGAGAGCCACGTTGCTGCGAGCAGTAGTGCACCAGCCCGTCCTCGCAGATGTAGAGGTAACGGTTGGGGCTGTCAAATCCTCTCGCCAGGCTGGGCCCGTTGACCGGCAATCGCTTTCTTGCGTCCCCAAAATGGAAGTTTCCGTCAACCCTGGGCTGGGGGTGTGTCGTAACTTGTGTCGTAACCCTGCTATCCCTGCTGGTGTCTGCCTATCTCGGAGGGTGTCGCTCCATAACAGGCAAGAGGCAGCGGCCATGCCGTAAGCCGCATGAATGCTATCTCTGAATATCGCTGCGTGTCACTCGGTATCGTCTGGTTTTACATCGGGCAAGGAATTGACACGGTAGAGGTCAGGAGTTCGAGTCTCGTGCCCTCCATATCTCTCAATCCCTTAGCCTGCTCAGTTTGCGCGGCTTCAAATGGCTCCATTAAGCGCGCCGGATGGCCTACGTGAGAGCCTGAAAACGCGATTCCTTTCGGCGCTAAGCCACGGTTTCCCAATTTTCGTGATGTGACCAGAATCTCCCGAAACGTGGAAGCGTTCATCGAAAACTATTACAACCGGCGGCGTTTGCATTCCTCATTGGGCTATCGTTCGCCAGAGGAGTTTGAGCAAAAAGCCCGTCATGCAAATGACACGGCACAGTTTCAGAGTGTGACGATAGCATCCTCGCGAAACCGAAGGAAGGCTTTTACGGGACTGCTGGGGACGGGGATTCAAAAGCCATCCCCTTCCCCAGACCCCTTCCCTGGCTGAATAATGAACGTCACAAATAGCATGTGTGTCATTGAAAACTGTTTCATCAGAAGGGGTCACCCCAGGGGTTCACCCCATATAGGTGTGCCGTAAGTGTGCCGTACGCTTCGGTCCCAAGTGAGCTAAAGTGCTTCGTTTCAATACCGGGTCAAAACGCTTCCGTGCGGGCTCGGTTGTGGGTAAGTCATTGATTCTGCGATGGGAAGTAGTGTCTGGTTCCTCCGACCCCCGACTACTCTTAATCAGTAGGTTGAAGGTTCGATTCCTTCCGCGCTCACCAACCTTTAGAATCAATAGCTTACAGGCGGAATCCCCTTCCGAATGAATCCCACGGTCTTCTACCTTTCAATGTCCTGTCATT
>JBKQKT010000514.1:0-7345 GCA_052147365.1 Candidatus Korobacteraceae bacterium
GCCGTCCCACATCATGGAGTTGACGAACTTGTTGACCAGGGTTGACTGGTAAACCGGATCAGCCAACGGTTCCCGCTTCGCGATATGTCCTTTTCTCGGCATAAATTCTTTCGTGGCCCCGGCAAACCTCTATTTGCGTTTGCTGCGGCTGTTCTAAGCCTTCGGCCTCTTGGCTCCGTACTTGGAGCGGCTCTGCTTGCGATTAGCGACACCAACAGAGTCCAGAGTGCCGCGAACTACGTGATAACGAACCCCGGGCAGATCTTTCACACGGCCGCCGCGGATCAGCACAATCGAGTGCTCCTGCAGGTTGTGGCCGACACCGGGAATATAGGTCGTGACTTCGATACCGTTGGTCAGCCGCACGCGCGCGACCTTGCGCAGCGCGGAATTCGGTTTCTTCGGTGTCTGGGTGTACACACGTGTGCACACGCCGCGCTTCTGCGGGCAGGACTGCAGTGCCGGGCTGGCCGTCTTGTAATTCGGCGCCGTCCGGCCTTTACGCACTAATTGGTTGAATGTCGGCACTCTTTGCAGCTCCTTACGTTCGTGACGCCAGCCCTGCGCTGGCGCAGCTTCGGCAAAACTCTGGCCGCACTCGGCCACAGCAATGGCGCGCCGCAAGCAGCGCGCACGTTCGTCCCATTTGGGGCTGGACAGCCAATCGCTGTCCATACTTCCCCGCGCACACCAACGCTGGGGAATATCGGTTTCCGGTCAGGTTAGGCTTACGACGGTGGCGCCGTGGTCGTTCCTCAAAGCGGCGTTACGCTACCGCGGAGGTTCAGAACGAGGGCACTCCGTTTCGTTGCCTCGGCCCGCATACCCACTGGAAAGCTCCAGCGGAAGCGCAGGCACGTTTCAGCGAGGACATCCTGCGTTACTCATTTACAGGATGTATCAGATTACTGCAGCACAGCCACACGGCAGGCCAAATAGAACTCGCAGAACTTTTCAAATATAACAACTCTGCCGCCAATCGTCAACAACCTGCGCGCGCTTCGCCGACTTCTTTTATGATGGGCAAGTACGAGCTAGAGAATGTATTGTCCTCAGTGCTTGGCCGAGTACCGAGAGGAGTTCACCGAGTGCGCTGATTGCCATGTGGCGCTGGTCGCGGGGCTTTTACCCCAACCCGCGAAACAGACTGAAGTTGAATTCGTCACCGTTCTCGAAACCCGCGACCCTGTAGCCTTGAACCTGGCAAAAGCCTCCCTGGAGGAGGCGGGGATCGAGTACTTGATGGCCAGCGGAGGCGGCGCTTCGGCTCTGATGGGCCTGGCGTACTATCCTGGTTTCTGCCGGATCCAGGTCGCCCGTGAGGACGAAGAGGAGGCCCGTACGCTGCTGGAGCCTCTCCAGGAACCGAGTCCCGATCCCGGCGAGACAGGATCGGCATCTTAAACAATTAGGATAGATTGCAGCCCAACCTGGTCCGTTGATAGCGTGAAAATTCGGCGTGCCGAGACCTAAAAATCGAGCGCAGTACAACTCGATGGCAGCGCTGGGGTTTCAGAATCCAGCTTAGTGGCTGGTCTTTGCTAAGCAAACGATGCCTCAGGTCGGACTGGCAGGGTCAACGGCTTGCTGAAAGCGTGAACAGCTTCTACACTGAGGACTTTCGCGCGAGTAATGACTTTTGCTTTCATAGATCCGCCGGAGTTCCGGTCCGGCGGGGAGGGTACATGCGGCGGTTCTCGGTGGTTTCTTTCCTGGCAGTGTTCCTGACAGCAATCTTTCTTGTATTACTTGCCGGGTGCGGCGGAGGCAGCAACAGCGCCAACACCACCGTTGCTGCCATCGTGCTCACGCCGACGACCCTCTCCCTCAACGAAGGAGCTGTGGGGACCCTGTCGGCCGGCGCCCAGAACTCTACGGGAAACATCGTCGCCGCCGACATCACGTTCACCAGCAGCAATGGCAACATCGCCACCGTCTCCAGCGGCGGCCTGGTTTGCGCCGGCGTATGGGACGCCAACATCATTAACTGCAACCCAACGCTGGGGCAGGGCGGTGTAGGCCAGGTCACCATCACCGCGACCTCCGGCAAGGCCACGGCAACAGCCACAGTCTACGTGCATCTGAAGGTGGACCGAGTGGTCACCAATCCGGTGACTGGCTGTATCAGTGCGGGGCAGGCGGTGACTCTGACGGCCACCGTCTACAGCACTTCGCCCCCTGGTTGCTCGCAAAATGCTCCCTGCGACATTACCAGCACCGTGGGACCCATTAGCTCTGGTTCAAACGACTTGACGGTTGCGGCGAACTCGTCCGGGATAGACCCCACTTATTCTTCGGCTACGAAAACCCCCACCTATAGTTCGGGCGGGACGATTACCGGTTCCAAAGGCCAAACCTGCAATCTGTCTAACTTCGGAGTCGGGGGTTCATCTGGAATTGAGCCGGATTACTCTCCGGTTACCAATAGCCCAACCTACACTTCAGGGGGAACGATTATTGGTTCACAGGGTCAAACTTGTGAGCTGTCGGACTTTAACGGTGTCACGGGGGCTACGGCAACCGTAACTTTGACGGGTACGAACCTCATTGTCAGCGGCGCCCATCTGATCATCACGTCAGAAGGGTCGGGCGCGTCAACCCCGCCGACCACGGCCACGCTAAGCAACGGAACGGCCAGTTGTAGTGGCACCGCGAATGTCATTACCGCGCTAACAGGTGTGTCGGGTATTGGCCAGAGCGTCGTTGGCGCCATGGCAAGCGTGGCGCTGACTGGTACGAATACGATTGCCAGCGGAACCGCTCTGAACGTCACGGCTTCGGGGTATGGGGCAACGACTCCACCGACATCAGCCGTACTAAGCAACGGCACAGCTACTTGCAGCGGCATTGCAACTGTCAACACCGCGCTCAGTGGTACCGGCATTTTTACCGCGCAGAATCCGGGCTCCACAACCATCTTCACCAGCGTCTCAGGAGTCAACAGCGTCGGCGTGCCTTATCTAACCTGCCCGGCGGTTTCTATCCTGGTGCATGACGCGACTTCCTCCAATACTTCATTCAGCCTGAGCAAAGGCGGAACGCAAATGCTCACAGCGGATGTGTTAGACAGCGCCGGGCAATCCATTAAACCCGCGCTTACCTGGGGGTCGTCGTCCACCGCCAGCGCTACCGTTGTAACGGGAACCACCGGTAATAATCCGGCCACTATAACGGCCGTAGCGCCGGGAACGGCATCGATCACCGCTGCCTGCAGCCCTCCGAATTGCAACAATTCTTTGCCTAACGCTCCTCCGGGCTACACCGTATATCCGCAGTACAGCCAGAACGTCGTGACCGCGTCGGTTTCCGGCACCACAGCCACAATGGTTTACGCCGCGAGCACGAACTCCACCACGTTGGTTCCAATCAGCACTACGACCAACGCTACCGGAACGGCCGTAACCCTGCCGAACCTGCCGAACTCGGCCCTGATGGACCCTGCTGGGAGCTTTCTTTATTTGGGATCGAGTTCGGGCCTTATGCAGGTTAACCTCTTGACCAACGTGGTTACCGCCTACCCCGTGAACGGGACTGTGGTCGCAATTTCGCCGGATAGTCAGTACCTGCTGATCTCTGACAGCGTAGCCAACAATATTTATTATCTTGACACCACTACTCAGACCGTACTCACTACCAGCGCCGGCTTCACAACCAGTTCGAGCCTCTATACCCCGGATAGCAAGTTCAACGAGTGGGTGAGCGGAACCACATTGACGTCCGGTTTCCAAATTGGTGTGGCGCTGGGTTCCCCCGGCAATGGCATGACCACCTTGCCGTACACCGCTAACGCGCTCGGCATCATTGCACAGGGTGGACTGACCTACATTACCGGCAGCAATCCCGATGAGGTGGATATCCGCTCCACGTGTAATCAGAGCGAAGTGCAGACCTTTTCTGCGAACGCTCCGAACCTGATCGGAGCGATTCCCAACGGCACCGGCGCCGTGGCGGCGGATTCTCCGTCGGTTGACTTGATCTCGCTTAACTCGAATCCCCCCGCGACCCTCAGCCCTGGCTGTCCCATTATCACTCAGAGCACGCTTACCTCCTTCGACATGGGTGTGGGACCCTTCAACGCCCGGCAACTCTTCTTCAGTTCGGACAGCTCGCGGGCATGGATCATCAGCGACCTGCCGGAGCTGATTTACTTCAACCTGCTGTCCTCGACGCCGGTTGTTATCCCCTATGCGGGCGGCGCGACGGGCTATAGTGGCGGTATCACGCTCGATGGTTCGGAGGTGTACATCGGCGCGAGCGACGGCAGCGTGCACCGTATTGATGTCACCTCCGGCGCCGACGTGCAGCAACTCGGTGTTAGCCTCAAAGACGCCAACGGCAATCTGGTCATCCCGGA
Source organism: Candidatus Korobacteraceae bacterium (assembly GCA_052147365.1). Taxonomy (GTDB): domain Bacteria; phylum Acidobacteriota; class Terriglobia; order Terriglobales; family Acidobacteriaceae; genus Bog-257. Next base: position 4,355 of record JBKQKT010000514.1, read on the forward strand.
TCTGGTGACAGTTCAGCCGCACTAAGACTTAAGATCATGCTCGACAAAAGCCCTCCCTGCGGGGGCTTTTCCTTTTGCGCGCTCTCCGCGGCTCTTTGTCGTGCCGGCCTCCAATGTCATTCGTGGTTCACCTCGCCGAATCGGCGAGTTATCCACAGGCGTGCCGTAATTTCTTGCGATATACTGCGCTCACAAAACAAAATTGTTGTGAGGTCCATTCTTCGTCATGCCCGCCAACGCAGTTGAAACATCCCCGGCCCACTCCACTGCTGATTTCAAGTCCCTGGAAGAAAAAGTCCTGCGCACGATTGAGCTGCTGAAGTCCGCGCGTGAGGCCAAAGCCGTCGCAGAACGTGATGCCGCCCGCCTGCGCGAGCAACTCAATGAACGCGAGGAAGAAGTTGACACATTGCGCCAGGAAATGGTCGCCTTGCGCCGCGAGCGCGAGGAGGTACGAACCAGAGTAGAAAAGATGCTCGGCCAAATTGAGTCTTTGACGGCAGAAGAATCGGCGTGATAATGCAGTGGATAGTGGTGAGAAGAGTCCCCGATTGCGGTTTTTTCTATCCACTAGCCACTAACCACTTTGACCACGGAGGCGAGTTTTGAGTCAGTCCAACGGCAACGGCAGCAGCAACAGTATCCGTGTCGAGATCTACGATCAGACCTATCACCTGCGGGGCTCTGACCCGGAATACATCGCGGAACTGGCCGCCTATGTGGACAGCAAGATGCGCTTGATTTCGCAGCAGGCAGCCACCGTGGACTCCTTGCGCGTCGCCGTGCTCGCCGCACTCAACATCGCCGACGAGTTCCACATGCTCAAGCGCAAATACGATGGCGTCGCGGGAGACTACAACGCCCGCGCCGAGCAACTGGAAGGCGTGCTCGATGAAGTGCTGGCACAAGAGCGCCGCGCGGGCTGAGCGTCGAGAGCGGCTACCGCGCCAGCGGACCTGTAACAATCCCATCGGCAAGCGTGAAGGTGGAACCGACCGTGCCTACCACGGCCGACTTGCGCGTCATTCCGGCTCGGTCCCGCAGGCGATACACCGCTTCGATCCCGGTGCAATGCGCCCCCAGAAGATTGGCAACCTTGAATTGCTTGAATTCGTCGCCCGTCCAATCCACTTGCTGGTCGGTCGCGGGAAATAGGTGCAAACCACCCACAACCGCATACACCGGCCGGTCGATATACCCCGTTGTCGCGTAGGTCATGATGTTCACAATCCCGGCGTGCCCGCAGCCGGTCACGATAACCAAGCCCCGCGGCGTGTTCAGCACCAAGGATTGGTCCTCCGGAATCGTATCCTCGACCAGGCCCTTCGGCGTTTGCACCTTTCCCTTGACGCTCCAGTTGTGTTCCGGATACTTGCGAGGCACCGGGCCGCTCAGCCACGCGCCTGGGAAAATCTCAGCCGCATCAGCGTGCTCGATGAACTTGCCGCCGCTGGCTTCGTACTCTTTGCGAATCGCGATCATCTCGTTGTCCTCGCCCGACGCTGAGGGGCGGCTATAGAAAATCCCCTGCGCGACATGCGCGACCGACAGTGCCGACGGATTCTTCTTCATCATCTCGCGCCGCAGCGTCATCAGGCCGCCCACGTGATCACTGTGATTGTGGGTGAGTATGACTTCTTGCACGTTGGAGAGATCGATGCGCAAGTCACGCGCATTTTGCAGAACCGTCTCAGGATGCAAACCTGTATCGACCAGAACTCGGTGGCCATCAGCCTCCACGAGGGCCGAGAAGCCCCACTCGCCTATACCCTCGCGCTCTCCAACCAACATGGTGGAAAGCACCGTAACCTTGAGTGTCTGGATTTGCGCTGGTGGCCCCGCAATTTTCTCAGCGTGAGCCTGCCCTTCAGCGATCTGCGGAACGGCCATGAAAAACGTGAATATAGCGAAGGTGATACTGGCCCAAGATCGAAAGGGGGTTTGCATCGTCATAGCTTACATCTTGGCAGTACAAATTCTTCCATCCTATCGCAAGTGAACTTCCAACTATTTACCGGCTACCACTTGCCATCCAGCCGGCTTTTTCATAGCATCTGAGCCAATAGCCGGCCTGCAAAGTTGGTGCGGGTGGTAACCGCTTTTTGAACCGATATTCAATGAACAGGGGGCCCGGCTCGGGGTTCGGTGTGCGATGCTCCGCCATGCGGAGATGCCTGAAGAGCCGCGGAGGGTCCCCACCGTGATGAGCGGGTTCATTGGCGGCCCATCTGACACGGCCCCGCGGGTCGGCTTCTTCCTTGCCGTGAACCCTTGGCTCCTGCGGTCAAGTTACGATATACGCACTCGCACCCGGTGAGCGCAGGGTTGGTTCTAACGCACATCCCGCGGACGTTCGTTCCTACGGCGCGAAGTAGCCGAAGATGTCCAGCACCAGATCCGTCGGAGCTGTATTCTGGTACGCGTAGGCGTTGATCTTGCCCCCCTCTTTGCCCGCCGGCACGATCGCCAGATTGTTAGTAATGATCCCGTCCAGCGCATTCAAGGTTGCAACCACGGGTTGTTGAATGCCATCGCTGTCAGGCCAGAGCGTCAGATAACCCATTTCGCCCGTCGGCACCACCGTCGCGTTCAACACGTAAGCCTGTGCCGCGTTCGACACGGCGCAGGGAGAGTTCCTTAAGTCCACTGGCGGGCTAAGGGTTCCGTCAAACGGTCCGTTGCCACCGTATGCCGTACGCGTGTCCAGCACCCGGCACGGGGCCACCGCATATAGTGAAAGCCCACTCTGGCCTGGGGGCGCAAAGTAGCCGTTGATGTCAATCACCAGGTCGGTATCGTTGGTGGCAAATGTGCTGATCTCGCCCGCGTTGCCCGCCGTTCCTGCAACCGTGATAGCGGCGTTGGCCGTGATCTGCCCGCCAATAGCATTCAGGGTAGCGACCAGCGGCTGGCTCTCGCCAGTCGGCCATACCGTCAGATAGCCGAGAGAGCCATGCGGCACGGCAGCGAAATTCAACGAATAGGCTTGCG
>JBKQKT010000515.1:0-3979 GCA_052147365.1 Candidatus Korobacteraceae bacterium
AGTGACCTGGTTTTGGGGCTACTGCGCCTCGGCAGGTCGTGGCAGCGCAAACCAACTTACAAGTCTGAGTTCGTACTCCAAATTGGCTGCATCAATGGCTGCACTGTGCCACACTCCGGGCACGTGCCATACTTCTGCCATGCGGGTGCACGAGCCAAGATGGCCCACATGACGCGACGGCACCTTTCGATCCATCGTGCCCTGAACCAGCAAGACCGGGATAGCGGTTCTAAGCAGTCCGGTCTCAGCGCTTGCATCTGTCAAATCGACCCCATAACGAAGTCGCGAATAAAGAATCGCACTCTCCATCGCCACGCGTCCAAACGATCGTCCAAACCAGGAACCGAGCCTGACGGCACGGCCGATGAGGTCATACCCTGCTTCGACAAAAGAGATAGGGCATGAATCGGCAACTACAGCGCAGAATCGCTTCTCCACCGCCAAGCTTCTAAGAAGAATCAACGCTCCCATAGATTGGCCGTAGCCATATGTGGATTTCGGAGAGTCGTGTTTCTGCAACCAGGAGACCCAGCGCTGCACGTCGTCACTCTCTTTAACTCCAAATGTTGTCAGACAGCCTTCGCTGTGGCCTTGGCCGCGAGAATCCGGCATGAGCACCCGATAGCCGTGCTTAAGCAGAGCAAGAGCTTGCTTTTCAACGCGTACTCTGTCATGCCCTGCGCCATGCAGCAGGATGACTACCGAGCCGTTGTCGTTCAAAGGTCGAAGGTACCAGGCGAACAAACGAACTCCGTCCCGCGCAGTAATGCTGGCGTCTTCTAGACGGGCAATCCCATGTTCGATTGCTGTCGACCAAAGCGATGATTTGCCCAATTTGTCTTGTCTTGGAAGATGAAGGGCGTGCTCGGCAAACACAACCCCAATAATCATGGATACCACGACATAGGTCGCTACCGCGGTAGCGGTTATTACCGCGATGTGCTGCATGTCAACCGGTTGCATGTTCACAATCGTAAAGAGTCTGATGAAGTTGAGCCACAGGGAATTGTCATCCCCCTTTTCCGAAGCGCCTGGTTGGTGGTCAATGGGGAAACAGGAGTGAGCCGGCTCACGTCGGTTCCGAGTGGCGGTTAATCACTCGGAACCCAGGAAACTCCAATCCTCTTTCGCCCCGGTGGCGTATTCCTTATCACAGACAACTGCACCGCACAGACGTAGGTTTAGCGCGAATCTCGAGGTGGCGTCTTTGCGAAATATGCGCTTTTAGTCGCAATTCGCGGCCCCATCGGTGCTGGGACCCATTGCGTATGGATCGGAATGGTCCACTGACAAGACCGGAGAACGATTTGCCGAAATGGATCCTCGTGCTGCAACTCCTTCTTTTCGCGACGGTAGGATTGGCGCAGGAATCCGCCCCCGACCGAACAGTCGACTCCACACCGGAGCAAAAGAGAATTGGCGTTCTGCTGGACCGCGTCTCCTCCCTCCCGCCTGAGTACAAAGCAGACTTGGGATTTACCATCTTGGACGCGGCCGCCCCGACATCGCTTTTCCCCGCGCAGCGACAATCACTACTTGGCGAGATCTTTCACAGTGCTGCGAGATCCCACTACCCCTATGGCGTGACGCAAGCCGCATCCCAAGTACACTCCGACCTGGTGGCAAGCCTAATCGGTAATTCCAAACTCGACTCCTTGGAAATCCAGACTCGAACGATCGAGCGCGCTTTGTCCGTCACGCCACGATTGGCAGGCCAACTCTTCGAAGAGATGAAGCTGAAGGAGGATCGCGCATCCTGCGCCGACGCCAATGTAGAAGACGTGTCACCGTTCTATCTCACGGCCGCGAAGATCATTGAAGACGGAAGAATCACGACCGTTTATGGCGAGGACAAAAAATCTTATCTGCTGAGCCTGGTCGACAATATGAAAATCCCAGCCGAGATTGCTCCCGTGGCAGAGTTGATTGCTAGTGCCTCTCTCACGGCTGATCAGTTGGGTCAGATCGAGGGTGCGTTCGATTCCGCACTGAACAAGATCACGGCCTCTGACCGGGAGATGACGGCAGCTGAAGAGGATGGAAACTTAACCCACGCCATCGGTCTGCTTTCCTCAAAGTTCGCTCAATCGGGTGTTTATTCGGGACGGCTGCTCGCGGCGTACCGCAGCTTCCTCGTCCGAAGTCTCACGCCTGAGGGCTGTTCTGACCACTCTCTCGACCGGGCCGTAATCGCGCGGAGCTTTAATTCACTGGTGCCCAACTCTCTCGCAACTTCTCACGATTTAGCGTTGCTCTCTGCCGCACAACTGGGACCGCATTCGGAGGGAGCCTCAGCTACCAGGCCGGTCGATTACAGCAACGCGCCCGTTATGGCGAAGCTGTACCGAATCGCAGCGGCTCAGGCGGAAGCTTCTACTGAGGCGTATCGGAACGGTCAGCCGAGCACAATTGTCCCAGAGTCTTCAGACGTGGACGATGTTATTCGGTACGCTGTCTCTCTTCGACCCGCCGCGAATAAGTGCCCAGTCTGCGACTTTGAGGCAAAGGGCGCATTGCTGAATGTACTAGTCCAATTGCTCCCGCCGGGCTCCGATTTGGAGAAGGCGGTTTACGCAGCGGTGGATTATCTGTCGCTCAACGACATGCAGCAGGACGATCCTGTCGCGTGGCTTCACCTTTTTAAACAACTGCTCAATGCCAGCAGGAAGATGAATGACCCGACAAAGAATGCTCTGACCGCGCGGGCCAAGAAGGGGACGCTTGTGCCTATGGATATTCCTAGCGCAGCAGCACCCGAAATCGGTGAGATATTGCGCGGATCGCCCGATCCGATCATTTCCACCTATATGTTTGCGGACGAATTGTTGCGCCTGCCGTATCAGGCGGACCATCCATAATGGACTCCGCGCCCGGGTTGTGATCGATCCGGCAATTACTACTTCCTAAACATCACCACTTCGACAAGCCAGACGAACGCAAGAATTGCGAATGCCCGAAGGATGTGAGGCCATGGACTCCGGTCTCCAGCATCGTTAATCACTCTAAACCACAAGGCACGGACAATCAGGATATTTCCCAGTAGGAGAATCACCGCGCTTGCGGTCGCGAATGTCTTCAGTGGAGTGCTCTCCGGGAGAGCGTATCCCGCGCCAACTATGCCAGCCAGCATTCCAACTTCAGCGATTACCAGCACTGATGGCTTCGTCAACCGCAAGGGCTTTTCACTCCGTCTGTGGGCTTTTTCATCATAGCTGGTGGATTGTGATCGACTGGGAAGTAGCTGTGATCTTCCTCACGTTGGGTCCGGATTGCGGTTCATACGTCAGTGATTCGTATCCAGCTATTTGAGGAACCGGAAGCTTCGCAAAATTTGCGGGACTTGATTCAACTCCATCTTCTGCAGAGCAGTCAGGGGTGCCATATGGTTGTCCGAATCATAAGCAGAGTCGTTATAGACATCCGTTCCGAAATCACCAAGGCTCAATTCAAAGCAGGTTCGGTTGTGGAACGTCAGATAAAGGTCGACTCCACTTGATTGCGGACCGGCAGCGATATCTCGGGAGCCATGGACAAACAGAGTCCCGCTGATCGTTTTCGTAGGTTCCTTTGCATCGATCAGGAACTCCGGCTCCGATATGTCTTTTCTCGGATAAGGTGTCACACAGATATCGGCAGTCATCTCCCCAACATCTTTGAGGCGGACCTCCCGCACCTGAAACGTAGATGTTCCGTAGTTTTGTCCATCTCTGCTGCTCTTCGGGTATACAACGCAGACAATTGCGTCCGGATCACAATCGCTGGAAGGCTCGATATGGCCTTTTTCGAACACTTGTGGCCTTGCTGGGTAGGAAAACCGAAATGCCCCATCTGCGCTTGTGTATGTTGAAAGGCGAACCGAACGTTCCCTCTGAGAAATCTTCTGCGCCGCCAGTCGCGGATCACTTGTCAGAAGCAGAGTGATTATTGCCACCAGACAATATCGATAAACCATGGAAATATCATAGACGGGTGTGTTGTG
>JBKQKT010000516.1:0-2964 GCA_052147365.1 Candidatus Korobacteraceae bacterium
ACCAGGTCTTTCTCCATCAACCCGTTCGGGCCAATAGTCCCGGTGTCGTGGCCGCCATGCCCCGCGTCAATCACGATGCGGCCGATCTTGAGACCAAGCGTGCGAGTGAGGCTGCGCTCGCCAGCCGATGTTGGCACCGCTTCGTGGGTAGGAAGGGCCTCAGTTGGGTTCGTCTTGGCGGCCTTCTTGGCAGCTTTGGGGCGGGGTGCCACTTCTACCGCGGTCGGAGCACTCGTAGGTTGAGTTGTAGCCTTCAGCTCAGGACTCTTAGTGTCGTCTACGGCGGACAGCAGGGAGTCATCTGAACTGGTGATGCGGGCAGTCATGGTAGAGCCCGGCTTGCTGTTCGACTTTCCTGCAGAAACGCTCGTTTTCGGGCTCGAGGCGACGGAAGGGACCGTCAGGACACTATCATCGTCCTCATCAACGATAACCTTGCGTGAGGAGCTGCCCGCCGGCGCTTGCCGGGACACTGCGGTCCGCGCAGTTGGAGGTGTGTCATTCCCCGCAACGTCGCTGCCTTTCTCGAGCTTGCGGTCGGAAGAGGGTTTTTTCTTGGCCGCGCTATCGGTGGCGGACATTGAGGCTTGCGCTCCGCTCGCACCCCCAGCAGAAGAAGAACTTTTGGGGGTAGCGGCGGGAGCAAAATCGTCGTCATCACGACCTCTAGGAGGGTTGGCTCCGGCCACTTGAGTCTGCGTTTGGTGCCCGTGGATGTCGATGATCAGGCGGTACGGATTGGGCAGCAGGAAGGCTGAATAGTCGGATACATCGGCGACCTCGAGGACGACCCGTGTATATCCCGGCTGATATTGGGCAACTCGGATCTTCTTCAGGAACCCATCTTGCACGTCGAAACTCTTGCCGACCAGCACCGAGGCAAGTTTGGTATCTGGGAGGTCGAAGAAGATGCGGTCAGGGTTGGAGACACGGCCAGCTTCGTACTTCACTTCGCGATCCACGTCGATGGCAACACGGGTGTAATCCGGTGTTGACCAGTGGCGGATGCCGGTCACCATGGGAAGTCCCGGCTTCTTCTGCGCGTTAGGCTGGGCCGCATCTTCCGTGGCCGATATAGGAGGCTCAATACGCGCCTCTTCCACCGGCTTCTTGGCTGGCTTAGGACGGTTTAGTTCAGCCAGCGCCTTCTTCGCCTGCGGAGCCAGCGAGTTGCGCGGATAATGCGCGACGAATTCGTCGAACGTCTTGCGCGCAGCCTCATCGTCACCGAGATCCTCTTTGTAAATTTGTCCGATGGTAAACATTGCCTGGAAACGATATTTGCTGCCGGGATACTCACGGCGCAGAAATTCGTATTCGTGAATGGCAGCGTTCAGGTCCTTTTCTCCCGGCTGGAACTGACGTCCCATCTCCGCCAACAATTCGGCGACCGCGACCACGCTGGCATCGGCTTTGCTCGAATCGGGCGCCACGTAATAGACCTTGCGATAAGCATCCGCCACGCGCTGATAGTCGCGACGGGTTCGTTCCGCCTGCGGGCGTCCGTTCAACGCCTCGCGCATCTGCTCGGCCTTTTCAAATTGGTCGCGAGCTTTTTGCTTGCGCAGCGACGCATTGCTGCCGAAACTAAACAGACTGGTGCCGAGAAGAACGGCAAGGAGAACTGAGGCCCCGACGAGCCGCGCAGCGTCCCAATGTTTGCGTGGCGAGGAAAGGCGATGCGCGAAGAGTTCACTAACACTCAGTCGTGACAGGAGGTTTGCCATCCGTACAAGCTTCCGGATATTCCCCGGCGCAAGCCGCGACCTCATTGCAACTGCGACAGAACCTTATCCGGCGGAGACTTCTTCGTCCAGAACACTTCGATTATAGGTGTGGGGCAACTGCGAACAAGCCGCGAAAGAGGTACGGAATCAAGGGAGTGACCCCTGCCGAACAAGACCATGTCGTGCAGAACGTCAACCAGACGCGAGGGTTAGGCGAACGACGTCCAAGTATTTGGGTATATTCTTGTGAAACCGATGCCCAGCAAGCTGGAAGACATCATTGCCGTCACGCGGGTGCGAGTCGCGGCCACCCAGGCGTCAGCTGACCTCCGGGCATTGACGGAAGCGGCTGAGCTGCATCGGCCAAGGGGTTTTCGTGAAAGCCTGCAGCGAGGGGCCGAGTCGGGCGTTGCGGTAATAGCGGAACTAAAGAAGGCTTCGCCGTCCAGGGGATTGATCCGAGAGGACTTTCCGGTGGCCGACTTGGCTCGCGAGTTGGAAGAGGCGGGTGCGGCCGCGTTGTCGGTCCTTACCGACGGACAATTTTTTCAGGGTTCACTGCGGAATTTGGAGATTGCGTCGGAATCCACCCGCCTGTCGTGCCTTCGCAAGGATTTCATTCTCCACGAGTTCCAGTTGCTGGAAGCGCGGGCGCATCGCGCCGACGCCGTGCTGCTTATTGTGGCTGCTCTGAGCCAAACCGAGCTTGCCGACCTACATCGCCGCGCAACCCAGTTGGATCTGGATGTGCTGTGTGAGGTGCACGATGCCGAGGAGTTGCGTCGGGCTCTCGATGCCGGATGCGAAACCATTGGGGTGAACAATCGTGACCTGTATACATTTCGCGTGGATCTGAATACCTCGCTGCGATTGGCCGAGTTGATGCCCCCTAAGGTGGTGAAGGTGGCAGAAAGCGGGATCGAGAGCGGCGACGACATCGCGCGACTCAGACACGCCGGCTTCGACGCGTTCTTGGTGGGCGAGTCGCTGATGCGGGCTCCGCGTCCCGGCGACGCACTACAGGCATTGCTGGCGCAGGCGGTTCCCAGGTGACATGGGTCAAGATTTGCGCCACTACCAACCTCCGCGACGCGCAGGCAAGTGTGGCCGCAGGAGCAAATGCATTAGGCTTCATCTTTGCGCCGAGCACGCGTCGGATTGAGGCGAAGGCCGCGGCTGAGATCGTCGCCGCGCTGCCCGCTGAGATTGAAAAGGTCGGCGTTTTTGTCAACGAGAC
>JBKQKT010000517.1:0-20749 GCA_052147365.1 Candidatus Korobacteraceae bacterium
GCCGAGGCGGGCAGTTCACGGGGAATGAGGGGCCTAGGCTGGCTCTACGAAAACGGGGCGGGTGTGGAAAAGGACCAGAAGCAAGCCATCACTTGGTATCGCAAGGCGGCCCAACGCGGAGATCAGACGGCGAAGGACAATCTCAAGCGTTTAGGCGTGAGTCCATAGGGACGGGCGTTCGCAGTTGACCGACCGACTCGAACAGGCGTTTTGGGAAGGGTGAACCGCTCATTGTGCCGCCCCCGGAAGGGGCTCATCAAACGAAGATAAACGCCTACCCAGCGTTTCACGCTGGGCTATCCTGAGCCACGCCTACGGCGCTCGGGCGTTCGCAGTTGACCGACCGACTCGAACAGGCGTTTTGGGAAGGGTGAACCGCTCATTGTACCGCCCCCGGAAGGGGCTCATCGAACGAAGATAAACGCCTACCCAGCGCTGCCGCGCTGGGCTATCCTGAGTCGTCCCGCGAAGCAGGACTCAGGCATTTGCCGCCGCGCCACTACGGTATGATGTCTGCATGGCGCGAAAATCCTGCTGTGCCCTCATCATCCTGCTCATACCGGCGCTGTTCATCCTGGACGGCTGCAAGTACTTCAGGGCGAAGCCTCAGCCCATCTCGGTCAACGTTATGTGCAACCTGAAGTCGCCTTACGGCAACGAGCTGGACCATCGCATCCTCGACTTTCAGACCAGCAATCCGCGCACTGCTTCGGGGAGGCCCATCGTCATTCGCGTGGTGGAGATCGGCGACTACAAGGACATGCTGGAGAAGCACATCGGCAAGGACATTAACGTGCAGATGGTGATTCTGGACGCGCCCGAGGACGCGGCCCTGAACCCCGGCATTCAGGCCGACATGGCCCACTCCGTGAACATCTGCGCCGCGCTGAAGGCGTGCCCGGCGGTGGTGCCGGTGGTGATTCCCTCCAGCACATCCGGCGAGGATCTGGAGGCGGCGCAGAAATTCCAGCAGGCGCTGCAGAACGCCAGCGCCAGTTAGGGCCTCAGCAGGGTCTACCACTGAGGCACAGAGTGCACAGAGAAAATCTGAAATCGAGTCTCCTCCGTGACTCTGTGCCGTCATCTCATAAATCGGTTTGGGTTGTGTCAGGGCACGAGTTTCACAGCTGCTGAAAAAGTCGATAAAGCAGATCCCTCGCGGGCTAAAGTCCGCTCGGGATGACAAAAATAAAGGGCTTATGATGGCACAGCTAAAGCTGTGCCCTTTCAAAATGTCGCACAACGGACTTTTTCAGCGACCTGTTCCAGTCGTGCCGTCATGCGGCCTAGGGATAAAGGGCTTTAGCCGCTGGGGCAGGGGCTGAAGCCGTGCCCTGACACGTGACCCTGACCTATGCAATGAATTCTTGGGACGATCGAGAACCGCGATTGACTGGCGCTACGGCCACGAGCCGCAAACCCCGCGCGCACCTGATGCGCATTCTGGGGCTGGGCTTCGGGCTGGCGGTAGTGTTCGGCAGCACGGTTGGCGTCGGCATTTTGCGCTTGCCTGGTATTGTGGCCGCGCAACTGGGCAACAGTTGGCTGGTGCTGGGCATCTGGATCGGCGGCGGGATTTACGCGTTGCTGGGCGCGGTATCGATTGCCGAGCTGGCGGCGATGCTGCCCGCAACCGGCGGCTTCTATGTTTACTCCAAGCGCGCCTTCGGTCCCGCGGCTGGCTTTACCGTTGGCTGGGGCGACTGGCTCAACAACTGTGCGACGCTGGCATTCGGCTCGGTGGCGGCGGCGGAATATCTCGCGGCGCTGATCTCGCCGCTGGCCGGCCACGAGACCGCTGTTGCGCTGCTGCTGCTGGCGTCGCTGACGCTGGTGCATTGGATTGGGATGCGCCTCAGCAGCGTGGTGCTGCAATTGAGCTGCTCGGCCACAGCGCTGACCCTGATCGTGCTGGCGTGCGCGTGTCTGTTTCATGGCAGTGCGGCTGATTCGGCCTTTCATCATCCGCTGCCTGCAGCTCCCTCCAGCGCGCTGGCTATCTTTGCAGGGCTTATCGTGGCGTTTCGCGCCGTGATTGTCACCTACGACGGCTGGTACGAAGCCATCTACTTTGCCGAGGAAGACAAGAACCCGACGCGCAACCTGCCGCGCGCGCTGATTGGCGGAGTGGTGCTGATCATCGCGCTGTACTTGCTCATGAACACGGCGTTCCTGCTGGTGATGCCGATGGCGCAACTGGCCGCGTCCAAGCTGCCTGCGGCCGATGCGGCGCGGATCGTCTTCGGATCGACGTCCTTCGCGGCGGGGAGCGGCAAGTTCGTCACGCTGCTGTCGCTGCTGACGCTGATCAGCCTGGTCAACTCGGTGATGCTGGGCGCGCCGCGCATTCTGTTCGCGGTGGGCCGCGATGGCCTGTTCAGCGAGCGAGTTGCGACGGTGAGCGCCACCGGAACGCCGCGTCCGGCGCTGCTGCTGTCGTCGCTGGCGGCCGCGGTACTGGTGGCGAGCGGCACCTTCGAGAACATCGTGACCGTCGCGGCGTTTTTCGTGGCGTTCATTTACTGCTTGAACTACGTTGCGCTGTTCACCTTGCGCTGGCGCGAGCCGGCGACGCCGCGCCCGTTTCGCGCGTGGGGATATCCGTTCAGCACCGGCATCGTTCTGCTGGGCTCGTTTCTGTTTCTGGTGGCGGCGGTGCTTGGCGATCCCGGCAGCGCGGTGCGGGCGTTTGTGCTGCTTGGGATTAGCGTTCCTGTGTATCTTTGGATGCAAAGGCGGCGGATGCGAAGGCGGCGCGGCGTCTCGCCGCCCGGTTAAGGAGGAAGATTGTTCCGACGCGCGATTGTCCGCACTCCGGGCGCGAATTTTGCCGACGGCTTGACCACGGGGAGTCTCGGCAAGCCTGACTTCGCCAAGGTCCTGGCGCAGCACGCATCTTATTGCGATGCGCTGCAGCAGTGTGGGCTGGAGGTGGTCCACCTCGACGCCGATCTCGCCCATCCTGATTCGACGTTCGTGGAAGATGCCGCTGTGCTGACTGCGAAGTCCGCGATCCTGACGCGTCCGGGCGCGGCGTCGCGCGAGGGAGAGGTTGCCGCCATTCGTCCGGCCATCGAGGGCTTCTATGCGAACGCATACGAGATCGAAGCGCCGGGCACGCTGGATGGCGGGGACATCTGCGAAGCAGAAACGCACTTCTTCATTGGCATTTCGCAGCGCACGAACGAGGAAGGCGCACGGCAGCTCAGTCAATTTCTGGCAGCCGAAGGCTACACGTCGTCGCTGGTTGATATTCGCAGCATGACCTCGATTCTGCATTTGAAGAGCGGAATTGCATATCTTGACAACAAGAAGCTTGTGGTCATGGAAGAGCTGGCCGGGCGAGAGGAATTTGCGGGCTATAGCCTCGTTCGCGTTCCGGCGGAGGAGAACTATGCCTGCAATTGCGTGCTGGTGAACGAGCGCGTGCTGCTGCCGTCCGGCTTTTCCGGGCTGGCCGGGACTTTGACGCGCCTGGGTTACAGTCCGCTACTGCTGGATATGTCCGAATTCCGCAAGATGGACGGCGGGCTCAGTTGCCTGTCACTGCGATTCTGAAGATAGCACCTCTCGGGGCTGACTCTCAGCCCGGAATGGCAGCTTCACTCAGCCGAAGGTGCTATTTTCTGTCAAAACAGGAACAATCGTCCTCCAGTCGTTTCGCTCGTTTTCATATTTGGCTTGACTTGTGTTGTGAACTGAAGCAAGCTGCTTTCCTAACGTGACAACACCGCCGTGTGCAAATTTCAACCTGTCTCCAAGGAGAACAAGATGGGCAACGTAAGAGAAGTTCGGAGTCTGATTTCTGGCCTGAGTCTGGGTGCGGCAACGGCTGCCCTCGCGCTGGCGATTGTGTTTGTGCTGACCGTCGCCACCAGCGGCGCGGCGAACGCGCAAAGCTTCCAGGTAATTTACAACTTTACCGGCGGACCGGACGGGGCGCAGCCCTATGCCGGGTTGGTGATGAGAGGGAAGAGCCTCTACGGCACGACGTTCAGCGGTAACGAGGGCAGCAACTGGGGCGACGTCTATCAGTTGCGGCAGGTCGGATCAGGCTGGATTTTTACCCAACTCCAGCTTTTCGACGGTACTCTATCGGCCGGAGTAACCTTCGGGCCGGATGGCACTCTCTACGGTACAAGCCCGAATAACATAGCCGGCTATAAGTATGGCTATATATACAACCTGACACCCGGGGTATCGGCGGTTTGCGTCGCCACCCACTGCCCGTGGGTCGCAACAGTGCTCTACGCCTTCTCGGGCGGTTCGGACGGAGCCAGCCCTCGCTATGGAAGCCTCATCTTCGACCAGGCAGGCAACTTCTACGGCACCACCTCCGTCGGTGGGAGTAGTGGGAATGGTGTGGTCTACAAAATGTCGCCTTCTGGTGGCGGGTGGACGGAGCAGCCTATGTACTCCTTCGCCGGCACCCCTGACGGAGCCAATCCTTATGGCGGGCTGGTCTTCGACAACGCCGGCAACCTCTACGGCATGACCACGCAAGGCGGCTCAGGCGGGTTCGGGGCGGTTTTCGAGGTGTCGCCTTCTGGCGGCAGCTTCACGGAGAAAGTCATCTACAATTTTCAGGGCGCCAGCGATGGAGACTATCCCACAGCTGGGCTGATCTTCGACAACGCAGGCAACCTCTACGGCACTACCAGTGACGGCGGCACGGGTGGCGGCGGCACGGTCTTCGAGCTGACACCCTCTGGTGGCAGTTGGAGCTATAACCTGATTTACAGCTTTACCGGAGGCGCCCGCTGCGGGCCGTGGGGCACTCTCACCCTGGACGGGGCGGGCAATCTCTACGGCACAACCGTGTGCGATGGCGCGAATAACGCCGGCAATGTTTTCGAGCTCTCGCCATCAGGCGGCGGTGGTTGGACGTACAGCTCGCTGCACGACTTTACCGGCGGTAACGACGGGAGACGTGCCTACGGTAACGTGACCATCGACCCAGCAGGTAACCTTTACGGCACAGCTTCCCGTGGCGGAACGCACGATAATGGTGTCATCTGGGAGTACACGCCGTAAGAAGCAGTGGTCAGTTGTCAGTTTCCAGTTGTCAATTGCTCTGCTCCCCCAATGTGGGAGCAGAGTATTCTTTTGAGCCTGCGCGA
The DNA here is from genome assembly GCA_052147365.1 of Candidatus Korobacteraceae bacterium. GTDB lineage: Bacteria > Acidobacteriota > Terriglobia > Terriglobales > Acidobacteriaceae > Bog-257. The sequence goes on from JBKQKT010000517.1 coordinate 5,121, forward strand.
TTATTATTGAAAGAGGAGAATCATGATGACCCGGCAGAAACGGGAGCCGATTATGGATTGGGCAAAGAGTCTGGGTACGGCGACTGCCGCGCTGGCAATCGTGGTGGGGTTAGCGCTGACCGTCGTCACGAACCAACCGGCGCAGGCCCAGACTTACACCGTGCTGCACAGTTTCACTGGCGGGGTGGACGGGGCCAATCCCTGGGCCGGCTTGACCATGGATAAGGCTGGAAATCTCTATGGGACAACGTTCTTCGGCGGCATTAACGACGGGATTTGCGACCCAGGCGGATGCGGCGCGGTCTTCAGGCTAACGCACAAAGGTTCCGGCTGGGCCTTCAGTCCGCTCTATAGTTTCCAGGGAGACAATGATGGGGTTTCCCCCCAGGCCAGGGTGATCATTGGCCCCGACGGCATTCTCTATGGCACGACCTCTTCAGGCGGGGGTTGGAATGGGGGCACGATCTTTAGCTTGAGGCCCCCAGCGGCAGCCTGCAAGACCGCACTCTGCTCCTGGAATGAAAACGTGCTTTATCGTTTTACGAATCCCCTGGATGGAATCAGTCCCGGATATGGCGATGTGGTTTTCGATCAGGCGGGTAACCTGTACGGCACGACCTACCAGGGCGGTAGCGGGAGCTGCGGCGTGGGGCCGTGTGGTGTTGTTTACAAGTTGACGCCCTCAAATGGCGGCTGGACGGAGAGCGTACTTTACAACTTCACTGGAACCAGTGACGGAAACGGGCCCTATGCCGGCGTAACCTTCGATGAAGCCGGCAACCTCTATGGCACGACGAGCCAGGGCGGCAAGAGCGGGTGCAATGGATTGGGATGCGGCACCGTTTTCCAGTTGACGCCCTCAGGATCGGGTTGGACGGAAAATGTTCTCTACGCCTTTCAAAACACCAGCGACGGAGCGAACCCTATAGGCGGCCTCATCTTTGACAGGCCGGGCAATCTGTATGGTGCCACCAGCGGTCCCGGCAACGGGAAGAGCACGGTTTTCGAGCTGATTCCTTCCGGCGGCAACTGGACCTTTAGCCCTCTTTACAGCCTCGGTGGAAATGGCGGCTCGACGGCAAGTCTGATCATGGACGCAGCCGGCAATCTGTACGGCACGTCGTTGAGCGGCGGCGCTTACGGCATGGGCTCAATTTTCAAGTTGGCGCCATCGGGCGAAGGCTGGACCTACACCTCACTTCACGACTTCTGCGCCGGCGGCTCCCCTTGCAGCGACGGAGCACAGCCGTGGGGGAATGTCGTACTCGACGCCAACGGCAATCTCTACGGCACGGCAAGCGCAGACGGACCTAGTAACTACGGTGTGGTGTGGGAGATCACGCCGTAAAGCAGTGGCCAGTGACCGGTAGCCAGTTGTCAGTTCGCTACTCTCACATTGTGGGAGAAGAGTGTCAGCCACTGAGGGCTAAAGCCCTGATGTTGGTAGTCCCTTACGGCCCGGCTAAAGCCGTGCCCTGACACAAACCAAAGCCAACAACCGACTTTTTCAGCGACCTGTGAAGGCGTGCTCCACCCCTGACGTCAGAGCGCGCAGGGTTCGTGCTTACAGTCGCACTGGATCTCGGTGTCGCCCACCTTCTGCGCGTCTTTGCAGTAGTTGCTGCAATAGTGCTCGTCTTCCGAAACCGTGCATCGACATGCGGTGTGGGCGCACTTTTTTTCGCTTGCCATTTCACATCCTCCTTGCGAATCCTGGGCGTTGCCCAAGGATAACGATTTTATCCGACGAAAACCAGCAGAGGCTCGGTACGGCGCTACTGCTGCGCGGTTGCGGTTTGCGGAGCGGCGCTGGCGGTGGCGATCACCCGGGTCAGAGCGCTGCGCACCTGCGGGGCCTCGGGGCCATCGGGACTTTCCCGGAGATAGGTTTCGTATTCCGCGGTCGCCTGCTGAAACTGCTGTTTAGCTTCGTACGCAACTCCGGCGACATAGTGCGCGAGGGCGTAATTTTCGTGCGGAAGCTGGTGGACCTTCAGGGCGTTTTGTAGGGCCGCGTCCAAATCGCCGCTGCGCAACTGAGCAACAGAAATCAGGGTGAGGGAAGCCGGGTCCTGCGGCTGGATGGTCAGGGCCTTGGTTAACAGCTCGATGGCGCGGGCATTTTCCTTGTTGCTGAGCAGCAGGCGCGCGTAGTTGCGGTCGGCGTCGGCGTTCTTGTCGTTCAGTTCAACCGCGTGTTCAAAAGCCGAGCGCGCCTTGCCGGTCTCTCCGAGCTGCACGTAAGTAACGCCGAGGTTGTCGTAGGCCGCGTCGTAGAGCGGATAGGCCGCGACAGCCTTCTGGAAGGAGTCGGCCGCCTTGGGATAGTCGTGCTGGTACAGGGCCTCCATACCTTTCATGAAGTGCCTTTTGGCGTCGGCGGGAACTCGCAATTCGTTGGCTGTGGTGACTGGTGCGGAGCCCGGGCTGGGAGCGGAGGTCGCACTTCGGGGTTTTTGCTCCACGTGCACCCACGCCATCACGGTGCGATCGCCGGGGTTAAGGACGATGGGGTCCGAGGTACCGGGCTCAATGTCCGGTCCCGAAGCCCGCACCCGAAATGTGCCACCGACTGAACTGACTACGACGTGGAAAGCCGCCCGCCCATCGCTGTCGGTAAAAGCCTGCCCGATGGGAACCGATTGCTCATTCAGCAGGTCAAGCTGAATTTGTTGTCCTGCGGGCTGTTCATTGGCATAGCTGGTGCGGACCTGAATTTCGGTGGCTGTCGGCCCGTTGTTGCGTCCCTGCGCGAACGCAACGGTGCAGGTGAACAGCGAAATCAGGAGAGCCAAGGACGGTGACTTCAGCCGGCACATACTGACTCCGGGCGACATGGAATACCGCTGCAGAATTCTACCCCTAATCGGGGGAATCAGATGTGAAATCGGTGTCAAAGGTTGCAGGCAGGGAAACCGCTGGTAAGGATGCGCGCCTTCGCACACCGGCGCGCCCAGCCGGGGTCCCCATCGCGTGCCGCCTTTGTACGCGATGGGGTGCAAGATTACTCGCTACGCAAAAGAGGTTTGCTCGGGATGACAAGATCCGAGCGGAGGCGCCGTCGCGCCCCCGCTACGGGCGCCTGCGCTACGGTTTCATGGGCATGTACATCATGTCGCCCTTGTCACTCGTTTCAACCTTGTAATCGGACGGCACCTGGAACAACGAGACGTCCGGTGCTGCGCGGTTGATATTCGTCAGGTTTGTGGTCACCGTGCCCATCATCGGATCGGTGTGGATGGTGGTCAGCGGGACCTGGAGATCGGTGGAATACCAGCGCTCGGTGACTACCTGGATGGGATTCTCGTTGCCGATCTTGCCTGCGGGTATGGTGCGGGTCACACGAGTGCCGGTGGCCTGCAAGCCGTTGATGGTCTTCGTTCCCAACTGGTCGCGAGTGACGTTGGCGCTGTCATGCGTCGGGCCGGCCTCGCCATCGGGAGAAGGTGGCGGACCCTGCTTGTGATTAGGAGGGTGAAGCGGCATCACGTGAGCGGTCTTGTTCTGCGGATTCAGTGCGTAGCGTTTGCCGGCAACCGGGTCCGTAATGATGATCATGGTACGCTTGGCGGCGCCGGTGGTGGGCGTGACCAGCTCGAATCCGACCTCGCGCCGGACGCGGCCATCGGCGTCACGATAGATCTTGGTCTGGGTCTGGTTGTGGATGCGGTTGCCATCGGCCAGCGTGGTGTCGCGCGTGACTACCAGCTCGCCGCTCAGGGGAGCCCCGGTGACGACTTTGTTCTCAAACCCTTCTCCGAACTCGTGGCGGAAAGCCATCACCGGGCCGCCCGGTCCGCCGGGAGCCTGGATCATCATTGCGTCCGGCATCGGCGGAGGTGGCGCTGGTGCTTCCGTTTGCGCTGCCGCCAGCGAGCTTAATGCGAACAACAACAGCCCGAGGAACAATCCTGTTGCAATAGCACGAAGTGTTGCAGACTTACCCAAATTCATGACTTTCCCCTCAATTCGATTTCTAACTGTGATTCTCAAAATTCAGTTCACGATTCGCATGGCCCGAACCAATCCGTCGTCGCCCACCACCACATCGGCGACCTGGGTCTGAGTGTCGCCTGTTCCTGCGACCGGCAACTCCATTCGCACAACCAGAGGTTCACTGGAACAGATCAACGGATCGCAGAACATCAAAGCGACATAATCGGAGTCGTCGCTGGACTGCGAGGCCGCGGCCGCACTTGGCCGCCGGCTGCTGCGGCTCTGGGAGACAGGGTGGGCCGCGACCTCACGCTTCAACGACGCAATCGGCGGCTGCTGCGCCGTCTGATTGGCTGCGATTTGCACCGGCTGCACCGGCGATGTACTTACCGCTGGGATGGACTGGCTTTGCACGGGAGCCGTCACAGTGCGCTGTTCCAACAGGCGAACTCCAAGGAAGAGCCCCACGACAACGGCGGCCGCCACCGCGGCGTAGGAGCCCAGCTCAAAAAAGCGGCTGAGCCGGAATGCGATTGGAGCGGGACGGAGCGCTGCCACAGGTTGCGTTTTCAGATTTGCCTGCCTGAATACCTGTAATAGCTCCCGTTCCACGTGTGGGCCGGCCTCGCGGCTGGCGGTCTGCTCCTGCAGGCTTTGCATTTCGACGGCGAGCGTTTGCTGCCGGTCGAGCCAGGCCCCGCACTGGGGGCAGGCCTCGGCATGTTCCAGGACCTGTTTGTCGCCGGACCGCGATAACTCCCACAATGTAAGAGACGCGGCCGTATGCTTAAACTCACGGCATGTCATAGTGCCCACCTCGCCGTAACTCTTGAAAGTCTCCCGGGCGCAACCGCCGCGGAACGTTGCAGCTTCTTGCCCAGCATGTCGTGCGCCCGGTGCAAGCGCGAACGGATGGTGCCGATGGCACATCCTAGCGCTTCGGCCGCGGCCGCATAACTTTGTTCCTGCAAATCGCAGAGCACTACCACCTCGCGGTAATGTTCCGGCAACGAAAGAACCGCTTTCCACAGTGCGCTCGAAGTCTGATGGCGCGCAATGCCGTCGGCGGGATCGTCCTCGGTCACAAGCGACTGCGCTTCGTCATCGGCCGGGGTGTGCAGCAGCGCATCGGAATAATTGCGCTCCAGCGCCCGCCGTACGTAATTTCGCGCCACGCCGAACAGGAACGCGCCCAGGGCGCCGCGACTGGGATCGAAGTCGTGGCCGCGTTGCACCAGGAAAACAAAAACGTCCTGCGTTACCTCTTCCGCAACTTGTGTTGAGCCGCTCATGTGCAGTGCAAAGCGGAACACGGGCCCTTGCCGCCTGCGGTACAGGACAGTGAACGCTTCTTCATCTCCGGCCAGTGCTTGCGCAAGCAACTGTTCGTCGGTCAAGTTCTGCAACGCCGCCTCAGTGGTGGACCCGATCTGCGCTTCATTATGGTTTCCATCAGCACAGACCTAAGGTTCCGGAAAGTTGGGACTGCTCTTATCGTATTCCTTGCAACGATTTCCAACTATAGGAACACCGGGGGAAGGGAAAAGGCGCGGCCCGCAAGTGCACTGCGAAAGCCAGACCGGCCTTAATCTGTAAGAGGTGAGCCGTTTCGTTGTTATCACGCACTGCTGCGTCATGCGTCACTGACAGGGCGCAGCCGCAGGCGTGAAATTGTGGCAAGCGTCGGAGAGGGTATCTCCCGGCTATCTCCCACCCACTCCTGGCGAGTCCGCGCGAGAAAGCAAAGACCCTTCGAGCTTCCTTCTCCCCGGCGTCCAAGCGCGCCCGTCTTTTTGGTCTGTTTCTTGGTCTATTTCATTTCCGAACCGCATGGAGAGGAGGCAAATCCCATGCAGACTAAACGGCAATTTTTCAATTTGATCTTCCGCACCATCTCGCGCATGGCCACGGTCGCGCTGGCGATAACATTCTTGCTTGCGCTGGCAGTAATGTTGACCCAAGCAGCGCAGGCACAGACATTCCAAGTGATCCACAACTTCACCGGCGGAGCGTCTGGAGGAAATTCTTTTGCGGCTCTAACATTGGATCGAGCAGGAAATCTGTATGGAACTACCTGTGGGTGGGATTGTGACGGCGGTGTCTTCAGGCTATCGAAGAAAGGCTCCGGCTGGGTCCTTAACCCACTCTATAGCTTTGTTGGCGGCAACGACGGGGCTTACCCGTCCGGGAAAGTGATCTTTGGCCCGGACGGCAGCCTCTATGGATCGACTGGCGCTGGAGGGGGAGACGGCTGCGGCGGCTACGGGTGTGGCACGGTTTTCAACGTGAAGCCGCCCGCGGCGGCCTGCAAGACCGCACTTTGCCCATGGGCAGAAACCACGCTTTATCGGTTCACAGAAAGTCCAGATGGAAATTATCCGTCGGGTGACCTTGTTTTCGACCAAGCAGGTAACATCTATGGCGTCACCAACGAAGGTGGCAGCGGGGGAGGATGCGATGGTGGCTGCGGTGCAGTCTTCAAGCTGACCTTCTCCTCCGGGCAGTGGACGGAGAGCATTCTTTACAGCTTCACCGGAGGCAGCGACGGGGCTTACCCCGACGCCGGTCTGATCTTCGACAACCTCGGCAATCTGTACGGTACGGCCACTGCCGGAGGCGCCTACGGCAATGGCGTGGTGTTCCAGTTGAAGCCCTCAGGATCGGGCTGGACTGATAATGTTCTCTACAGTTTCCAAAACGGAAACGACGGAAGAACCCCGATCGGCGGACTGACCTTCGACCAGTCGGGCAACCTGTATGGCAGTACTTATTACGGCGGCCAGGGTGGTAGCGGCACGGTTTTCGAACTCACACCGTCGGGTGACAGTTGGATTCTTAGCACGCTTTACAGTTTCTCCGGTCCTGGGTGGGGCGGCCCCGCAGACAGGCTGGTTATGGATGCCGCTGGCAACCTCTATGGCACAACGGTGGTCGCACCCGGCGACTACGGAAATGGGGGGGTGTTCGAGTTGACACCGTCGAGCGGAGCTTGGGGATACACTTTGCTCCATGCTTTCAATTACAACAACGACGGAGCGTCCCCGTGGGGCGGCGTGGTCTTAGATGGCAGCGGCAACCTCTATGGCACGACCTGTACCGGCGGCCTCTTCGCTGAGGGTACGGCCTGGGAAATCACCCCGTAACTGAAAATTTTGTGGTTCACAGCGGCCGGCATCCGGGATTGGGCGCCGGCCGTTTTCGCTTTGGCATTGTCACGTACTGCTGCGTCATGCGTCACTGACAAGGTGCCACCGCAAGGGTGAAGATTATGCCGGCGCCTGGGGAAGGTGCGCGGTACTTTTTTAGCCACTTCGATCGATCTCCAATAGCGAAGGAGTTCCTCGAGTTTCCTGCCCCAGGCGTCCGTCGATGTCCATCGGTATCCACCTCGCGCCCGCGTTGGTTTGAACTACCTGGCCAGGAGGTAAAGCCCATGCACAGCGTCCGGCGATTTCACAGTCCGATCTTCGGGGCGAGCTTGCGGCCACACAGCGCGACGGTCGCCATCCTGCTGATGCTCTTGTTCCTCCTGCTTGTTCTGTTGCTCGTGCTGCTGACGCCGAAACCGGCGCAGGCGCAGACGTTCCAGGTGCTCCACACCTTTACCGGCGGAGCGGATGGGGGAAGTCCGGAGGCCGGTGTGACGATCGATGCCGCAGGAAATCTCTATGGAACCACCTGGTACGGCGGCACCGCCGGTTCGGGCACAGTCTTCAAACTCAAGCGTAGCGGCGCCGGCTGGGTGCTAGCTCCGCTCTACAGCTTTGGAGGAGCGAATGCCAGCCGCGACGGTGCCAATCCGGGAACCAGAGTAACTTTTGCCGCGGACGGAAGTTTGTACGGCACCACATATTCAGGCGGAGGGCCACAGAGCGCCTGTCCCGGTTCGCAAGGCTGCGGTACAGTTTTCCACCTGGTGCCTCCGCCTGCAGCCCCGGAATCAGTGATGGCGCCCTGGAAAGAGACCGTGCTTTATCGCTTCACTGGGGGAAGCGATGGAGGGGAACCGTACGGAGAGCTCACGTTCGACCAATCAGGAAACATCTACGGCACAACATGGACTGGAACGGTGTCAGGCGTCGTCTATGAGCTGACACCTTCTGGCGATAACTGGACACAGAGCGTTATTTATGCTCCCGGAACGGGCTATGCCGCGTACGGCGCGGTCGTCTTTGACCGCTTCGGAAGCCTTTACGGTGTCTTGTACGAAGGCAGCGGCTATGATTTCGGTGCGGTTTACCAACTTACCCCGTCGGGGTCAGGTTGGACGCCACAAACGCTTTATAACTTCACGGGTGGCAGCGATGGATGGGGTCCGTCAGGCGTAATTGTCGATGGCTCGGGCAATCTCTACGGGCCGACTGTTTGGGGTGCCAATGGTGGGCTGGGCGGCACCGTTTTTGAGCTGACACCGAGCAATGGCGGCGGTTGGAGTTTCACCACGATTTACGACCTCCCCGCGGAGGGGTACGGACCCGAGGCCAATCTCGTTATGGACTCCGCGGGCAATCTCTACGGCACAATTTATGGCGAAGGGCCCGGTGGCGCAGGATCGGTTTTTAAGCTTACACCGACGGACAGCGGTTGGATATACACCTCGCTGCACGATTTCACCAACGGCAGCGACGGCGGAGCGCCGATGAGCAATGTTGTTTTCGATAGCAACGGCAACCTCTACGGCACCGCGTCTCAAGGGGGAGGGTACGGCGAAGGCGTCGTCTGGGAGATCACGCCGTAACTGAAATTCTGTAGCTTCACGGCGGCCGGCATCCTGAATTGGGAGCCGGCCGTTTCTAGTTGTGGCGTCGGGTCAGGACAGCGCGGGTGAGATTGCATTTCAAGGACAGACTCTTGGAATACGCCCGAGCAAGAACCGGTCGCTGACTACCTGCCCTGTGATTCCGCCGGCGATTTCCGCGACGCTTTCTGCTGGCCGGGTTTGATCTCCGCAAAGCTGAATTGCTTGCTGATGGCCTCGTAGGGTTTGCCGTCAACTTCGACGTAGGGGTACACGAAATAATTCAGCGGTGGGCCATCTTGTTTGGGCGAGAGCGTTATGTCGCGCCCGGTGGAGAACTTGACGCGGTTGGCATCCACGCTGCCGAAGAAATAACCCTCCTTCTCTTTGGCTTTCCAGGCCTCCGAGATGTCCACCGGAATCCATCCGGTCCTGGGAGCATAGAACTCAGCCCAGCAGTGATAGCCGGCGATGTCGCCCTGGTCCTTGTTCTCGGGAAGAGGGAAGCCGATGTCGAAGCGCGCAGGGATTCCGTCGGCGCGCAGCACTCCAATGAACGGCGAGTGGAAGTCGGTGCAGTTGCCGTGCTTGGCATCGCAGGCCCAGACCGCATCGCCGCGGCCCCAGCCGGTCCCGGTCTTGTCGTAGCGGAACGTGGTGAAGAAGTAATCATAGGCGGCTTTGGCTTTGGCGACGCTGCCGGTCTGGCCGGCTGTCACTTGCTCGGCGAGGGTCTTGACCGTGCCGTCGGTGGGAACAAGTTTGTCTGGCTGGACGTAGCGATTCATCGAGGCGGGTACGGCGCCGGGCTTGCTGTCCTTATGCTCCAGTTGAGCGTAGTCGCCCCGCGAGTACTCACGGCGCGTGACTTCGTACTCCAGGTTGAACTCGGCCGGGCCGGGAGTAGGATTGTGGATTTCGGCATACATGATGTGGTTGCCGTATTCCTTCTCCTGCGTCATCTCGGTTTTTCCCGGCGATTTGACGTTCAGCAGACGCACCGTCTGGTTTTCATCGGTGTGCGCCACCGGAACCCACACGCGGACGACCTTGGTCCCGGCGGGAATGTCTTTCACGGTGAAGGAATAGGTGAAACGGAAGGTGCGCGACGGCGGACTAAACTTCTGCTTCTCCGGCTGCTTCTGAGGCGCAGACTGCGCAACGCAAAGTGACGCGGCGGCAACGGCCAGCAGCAACGACGACAACACGCGTAGCTTCATGACGGATCTCCTGTTTTCAGCGGTTAGTTTCGAATGAGCAATCGGCCCGCGATCGGAGGGAGCCAGTTCAAGTGAAGCCTATGAGGCGGTGCTGCGAGGGATGAACGGCAGCGTTCATGGGGAGATAGTGTAGCAGGGAAGAGGCGGTTCTATCCAAGTTCACGAGTGTGATTAATGGGGTGGACAGTATGTACAGGAATGCTGTACGCTTGGGTGGGGGCATAAGAGCAATGGCTGTCGAGACTACCTACACAAGTTTGAGGGAGCGGCTGGCATCGGTCCTGGCCCAGGTTGCCGATGATCAGGAAGTCGTTATCGTGCGGCGACGTGGCGCCAAGGACGTGGCGCTGGTTCCGGCAGAGGAATTGTCGAGCCTGATGGAGACCGCTCATTTGCTGCGCTCACCCAAGAATGCCCGGCGGCTGCTAGCGGCCCTGCAAAGGGCCAAACAGGGTAAAGGCAAGCCGGAGTCGGTTGAAAAGCTGCGGCGGGAGATGGGACTTGACACGGCTCGTTGAGCGCCAGGCGGTGTTTCATCCGCAGTTCCGCGAAGACTTGAGCTATTGGGTAAGAACTGACCGCAAGGCCGCACTCCGCGTTCTGGAACTTGTGGAAGCGGCGATGAGGGATCCGTTTACGGGCATCGGGAAGCCCGAGCCTCTGAAGTTTGTCCTGGCAGGGTGCTGGTCGAGGAGGATCACTCAGGAACACCGGCTGGTTTACCGCGTCAGCGAGAGTCGGATCGATTTTGTTCAGGCTCGCTACCACTATTGAAGGCTTTGCTATCAACGAATCAAGAATTTCGCTTCAGATCCGTCATTTCTTCGCGCACCCGCCGGAAGCGGCGCCATAGGGAACCGAGGTATCCCAGCAAAACCGCCCAAGTGACGATGTAGGCGGCTTTCAGTGCGACGGGGCCGGTCATCGGTTGCCTCCTTGCAGTGCGGCCGCAGCGTGCGATGCTTCCACTTTCTCTTCCAACGTCTGCAAGCGGTAGCGCAGCACCATCAAAACAATCCCCACGCAGGTGAAGGCCAGCAGGTTCCAAAAGAAGGCGTGCAGCATCGCGGGATCGAGGCCCGAGTTTTCGCCGCCGCCCATCACCGGCGAGGGATGCTGCGTCCGAAACCAGCGGATGCTCATGTAAACGATGGGCACGTCCACGAATCCGAAGATGGCTAGCGCCGCGGCGAGGACTTGTGTCTGTCCTCCAGCGGCGAAACGCCGCAGCACCAGATAGCTCACATAGATGAGCCACAGTACCAGGGTGGTGGTAAGGCGCGCGTCCCAGGTCCACCAGATGCCCCACACTGGCCGCGCCCAAATGGGCCCGGTGATGAGGACAATCGTGCAGAACGCCACCCCAACTTCGGCGGAGGCCACGGCCAGAGCGTCACTTGCCGGACTGCGTTTCCACAAGTAGAAGAGGGAAGCGAGGAAGTTGACAAAGAAACAAACGCCCGCCGTCCACGCCGAGGGAACGTGATAGTAGAAGATGCGCTGCACCTCGCCCATGGTCTGCTCGGTGGGCGCGACGAACAGCCCCTGGTAGGTGCTGTAGGCCAGCAACGCGATAGTGAGCACGACGAAAGCTATGAAGATGTTTTTCATTCTGCGTTCAACACCGTCTCAAACAGAAGCAGACAGACTGCCGTAAACACCACATCGTAAACCGCCAGCATTTTAATCCAGAAATCGGGCGAGGCATCACCCGTCAGGATGGACGTGGTCGCATCCACCATGCCGAGCAGCGCCGGAATTGAAATCGGAAAAAGGATGAGCGGCAGCATGATTTCGCGGCTACGGGTGCGGATCGAGAGCGCCGCGAAGAATGTTCCGTTTACCACCAAAGCCCAGGTCCCGAGCAATGCCACCACGGCCAATTGCCAGACTGGCCCCACCGAGCGCAGGCTGTAGAACACCACGAACAGCGGCGTCATCAGGACCTCCAGCACGACGACGAAGAGGAAGTTCCCAATCGCCTTGGCGAGGAAGAGCGCGTTCGGCGGCGCTGGCGAGACCCGATAAGCGTCCAGTACCTGATTGCGCAGCTCGCGCGCCCAGGTTTGGTTCAAGGCGAAAATGGCCGCGAACAGCAGGGCCACCCACACCAGGCCGCCGGCGATGTGCCGAGATTCTTCCGCCGTGGGATTGAAGGCGAAGCTGAAGACCACCACCACCAGCAACGCGAAAAACAGCATGGAGTTGATTGCGTCTTTGGAACGCCACTCGAGGCGGAGGTCCTTCAGCAAAGTCGCGCGCGCCATGGTGAACGTCGTCATGACGGCGTCTCGACCTGGGCGTCGGCTTTCCGCGCGGTAGCTTCACGCGTGACGATCTGGCCTGCGGTCATGTGCACGAACTCGTCGGCGATGCCTTCCATCAGCGCCGCCTGATGGGTGACGACAAAAATGCTCTTACCGTGATCGCGCACCCGCCCCAGCACGGCCGCCATCTCACGAGCCGAATGTGCGTCCACGTTGGAGAACGGCTCATCCAGCAGGATCAGCTCAGGATCGTGCAGGACGGCGCGCGCCAACGAGAGCCGCTGCCGCATACCTTGCGAATACTGGCCAACACGGCGCGACAGCTCCGGATCGAGCCCGACCATCGTCATCGCTTTCTCGCAGGCGTCGTCATCATGCAGGCCGTACAGCCCGGCAAAGTAGCGCAGGTTTTCCATGCCATTCAGCTCGTCGTAGAGCAGGGGAGCGTGTGCCATGTATCCCACACGATGAGCGACGTCGCGAATGCTACCCGCGCCGAGCAGCGTGACCTTGCCTTGGCTGGGCTGCATCAGGCCGGTAACGATGCGCAACAGCGTACTCTTGCCGGCACCGTTATCGCCCAGAATAACGTAGAGCCTGCCGGGTGGGAAAGTCGCTGATATGCCGCGAAGGGCAGCAAAGCGGCCAAAGAACTTCACCAGATTTTCCAGGACGATGACAGGCTGGGAGGACACTTCCTTGAGGCCTGTCGTGTTGTGCGCTAGGTCTGTCTTTTGCATTCCATCAGCGGCTGGCTTCGTTAACCCATCGGCGAAGCCGCAGACCTGTCAGAGCTTGAGTCGCTCTTCCACGCGGATGAGGCGGTTGTCAATGTCCACCACCTTGCTGGTAAGGTCGTCGAACTTTTGATCGAAGCGGGTGAAGCGCAAGTTCATGTCGGAGCGTAGATCGCGGATACCAGTGTTCTGAAAATAAAAGCCGACCAAGATCACAACCAGCGGCAAGCACAGGGCGGTGAAGAATTGGGCATTGCTCATAAAGCTATTCTAACTCCCTCCCTGTCCTGTGAAGTTACTGCCCCTGCGCGCCGGGTTGTGGTGCTGTCAGCTCCGCCTTCTGTGCGTTGCTCTCGGCGGCCGGAGTAGCACCCGGTTGGCCGGGTTGCTTGGGCGCATACTTGGAAGCGCACTTGGCTTGAATATTGGAAGCGTGGAAGACGCCGTCGTGTCCGTACTTACCTTCCGCCAGCGCCTGCGCGTTGTCCTTGAAGGTATCGGGCGGCGCTTCCGATCCGGCGTATACCACTGGCAGCGTGCGGTCCTGCTCCACCAGCAAGAACTCCAGGTGAGTGCCCTGGCGCTTAATGGAGCCGGGCACGACGTTGCCGGCCACGCGGAGCCGCTTACTGTAGGCACCGCTGCCCATGCCGTTCAGTTCCTTGATGGTGACGTAATAGCTCTTGCTGTCCCGCACGCCGGTGTAAGCCAAATATCCCAGCGAAAGCAGGATGACGGCGATTACCGCGCCAAAGCGGATGTACCTGCGTCCCTGAGTAGACATGGAATGAATCCCCTGCGAATCAGCAGGCCTTTCCGGCATAACCGGTTACGGTTCCTGCGGATGGACTAAGGATACCGCCTTTGACCGCACATCGTCATGTGATCTAGGTCACATTAGGAATGTTTTTTCCCAGAACGACATGCTGCGGCCTGGAAATGACTGCAAATGCCAGTCCCGAAGGGACTACCTATGCTGCCCCACGGTGACGCGCGGCCTGGTCAAGGCTGCTGCGGACCAGTTCGATCAATTCCGACGGGGGAAACGGCTTGGCGCGAAAGACCACATCCAGGCCTTCATATTCGCCGAATGCCTCGGGCAGCCCGCTCAACACCACGATGGGGAGCCAGTTGTTTTCCGCGCGAATGGCGCGCACCAGCTCCGACCCGCTGCACTGCGGCATGACGTGATCGGTCACTACCACGCCAACCCGATCAGCCAAGGCGCGCAACAACGCCAGAGCATCTGCGGCGGTGGTGGCGACGCAAACGCGAAACCCTGCTTTTTGCAACACGGCTTCGCGGACTTTCAGTTGTAAAGGATTATCATCGACGAGCAGAACTTCGCTCAATCTGTTCACAAATTCACCTTGACCTGCCACAGGCGCAATCCCTCAGAACCCCAACTGACCCGCATAAAGCTGGACGAAATACTACCGCAGGCCGGAACACAACGGGGAACCTATTTCAATGTTGGACGAGCTTTTTTCGCTACTAGTCCTTGCCTTCGAAGTAGTGCTACATTGCACAGGAACCTGCTTCCCGCGCCAATGAGATACATCACCAGCCGCAGGAGGCATGCTTGTCTTTGCCCTCAGACTGAACCAGTCGAACGATGTACGCGGAGATCCTATGCGCTAAGGTGTCCTCCGCAAACCTCTTTCTGCGCCTGGAACCAGTCCTGCTCGGGAGAACCGCCCGTTCCGCCACGCTGCATGTAAAGCTCGTAGGCACGCATGCGGATTTTCTCCTCCAGCACCGGCGGGGATTGAGATTCTTGAGCAAAATCGGGCAACGTGGTTACTGGTGCCGCCACCTGAGTGCCATTCCCATTTTCGGTCTTGGCTTTGCGGCTCCGTTTCTTCGGCGTTGCGCTGTCATCGGCCCGTGTTACTTTCGGCATCGTACTTGGCTCCTAAACCCTAAAGAATTTGCAAACAGTCCTCGCCCTTCATCGGTCGCGGCTGATTGCGGTACCTCCACTATAACCAATTTTGGCTTGGTTTGGAGCGCTTAGGTGCCGATTTTCACAACTTTTCGCGACTCAACATAGTAATGTGCCATTCATCACGTTCCAGCTTGTAAGTCGCTCTCGAATCATCGGCTTTGGTGTCCAATGGGACGGTCATAACAGGAACTTAGCGGGCATCGGTTGCGTACAACACTTAAAGGGCGGAGTAGCATTACATGGTGTTCTTCGAAATCCTCCGGCAGATGCTGCGCACCTTGTGGGCGAACAAGCTGCGCTCGTTCCTGACGATGTTCGGCATCGCCTGGGGCGTGGGCTCGCTGCTGCTGCTGGTGGGCTTGGGCGAGGGTTTCCGTTCCGGCAATCGCCGCGAATTGAACTCGCTGGGCGAAGACATCATGTTCATGTTCCCCGGTCGCGCCCCCGCAGTCGCCGGGAACATGAGTTCGGGCCGGGAATATCACCTCACGTATCAGGACTACCTCGATGTCCAGAGGGAGGCCCCACATGTGCGGGCCATCGCGCCGGTGTTGCGCAGGACCGACATTCGCGAGGTCAGCGACTACGGTAATACCAACGGAGAGGTGGTGGGAGTTCCACCACATTTCAACACCATCCGCTATTTGCCGCTGGACAGCGGCCGCTGGCTCAATGACGCGGATGACACCCAGAAGCGCTTCGTCTGCGTGATCGGTGACGAGATGGTGAAGAACCTGTTTCCCGGAGGGAGAACGGCGGTTGGCAGTCCGATTTTCCTGAACG
>JBKQKT010000518.1:0-6228 GCA_052147365.1 Candidatus Korobacteraceae bacterium
GGAGAAACTCGCGGCGCTGGCTTTCCGCAGCGGCATAGCTTTCCGCGGCGCGGGCCGAGTCTCCGAGATCGCGGTAGGCATTGCCCATGTTCACAAACGCGTCATCTCTCAATTTGGCATTATTCCAAACGTCATTCTTGGTAACGCTGATCACATGCTGGTATTCCTCAATTGCCGCCCGCAGGTTGCCGCGATGCTGTTCGTAGAAACCGATGAACAGGAAGGTACGTGGGTCGTAGGGATAAATCGCCTCCGCGGCGCGGAAATGAACGACGGCGTCATCCATTCGTCCGTCATCTAAGAGAGCTGCGCCCAGGTTGTTTTCCGCGATCCAGTTGCCGTGCGTAACGTGCACCGTGTGTGCCCACAGAGTGACATTGTCGCGCCAGTAGCTGATCTGACGATGGGTGACGATCGCTAGCGTGACCAAAACTGCGAGACCGGGAGCAGCCAGCCATGCTGGGGAAAGATTCCTCTCCTGCCACCAGTCGGAGACTCCCCAGCAGATCATGATGAACAGGCCCACGAAGGGCAGATAGGCGTAACGATCGGCCATGGCCTGGGCTCCTACCTGCACCAAACCGATCATGGGTATCAAAGTTCCCAGAAACCAGAACCATCCAACCATCAAGTACCTGTAACGGCGACGCAGGATGACCGTTCCGGTCACGACAGCCAGAAGCAGGAAGGATGCGAACACTTGCCAGAATGCGATTGGCGAATGGGGATACATTAGCGCCAGCTGGGAAGGCCAAATCGCCTTGCCGATGTATCGGACGTACGAAACCACAGCATTCCCCAGTCGTAGAAGAAATGGATAAGTATTCAGAGGCCCGCTCATCGCACCTCCGATTGCCTGCGCTTTGACGGTGATAACGGCGCTCGCCGCAGAAATCACGAACAGCGGCAGCTTCTCTACAACCAGCCAGGAGAAACTTCTGCCAGGCATCGTAGCGGCCGTCGACGGCGCGGAAGGCACCGCAGTAGTTGCAGACATTCGCTCCAACGGCCAAAAGTCCCACAGCAGGAGAACGAACGGGAATGTAATCACCTGCGGTTTGCACATCAACCCCAGGGCGTAGAGAAGTGCAACCGTTGTGTAGCGTTCGGCTCCTGGCTTGGACGCATACCATCGATAAGCTCCCAACGCGAGCAGAAAGAAAAGCATGCTAAGCAAGTTCTTGCGTTCAGAAATCCAAACCACCGATTCCACATTGATGGGGTGCAATGCGAACAGAGCAGCCACCATCGCACTGCGACCCGCGTAACCCGTGGCTTGCAGCAGCACCCAGAAAAGCAGGACCGAGTTGATGGCGTGCAGCAGAACATTGGTTCGGTGGTGCTTGCCGGCATCGAGCGAATAGAGATGACAATCCAGCGCGTGTGAAAGCCAAGTCACGGGATGCCAATTGGCATCGCGGAAGGTGGTGAACGCCCACGTCACGGTATCCGGTTCGAAGCCGTATTTCACGTGGGCGTTGTCGCCGATATAGGAATCATCATCGGCATTGGCGAAGGGATAATGGTTGACCGGGTGATACAGCGCGAGAGTCACCACCGCCAGAAGACAGCCGAGAGCAAGCATCCAGCTTCTTGAAAGGTTAAGGTGCGGGCGAGACAGCATCACGGTTTCGCGGCACTCTCCATTGCTTGCAACAACTCGAGTCCCGCCCGCTCGGGGTCTTCGGACTTGAACCCGCTCTCCAACCGCACCGTCGCCGATGCCGGGGCCAGCGATTTCAATGCAGCTAGCACATTGCCGGAGGGAAGCTGAGAGCTATCCGGCCCCAGCACAACGTAGTCAAACTTGGTCGCGGCCAGCAGCATCTTGGCATCGTGCATACGGCAGGAGGACAACACTTCGTACCCGTGATGGTGGAGCAGCACTCGCACGAAAGCGCAAAGGTCGGGAGACTGGTCCACAAACAACACGGAAGGCCCCACACTGGCATCGCTCGGACTCGCAGCCTTCGGTTCTTTGAGGAAGGAGACGATCGCCTCGTCCTCCGAATCATAGACCCGGAAGATATCGGCGAGCCTGGTCAATCGGAGCAGGTCGCTGAGGAACGGAGGAGCCGCGGCCAGCCTAAAATCGCCGCCACGGTTCCGCGTATGAGACAGGAAGCGCACCAGCTGACCCAGGCCAGTGCTGTCCACCCGGCTGACATCGCCCAGATTCAGGACGAAGCGGAGGAATTCGCGCAAGCCGCGATTGATCGATGCCTCCAGCACTGCGGTCTCTTCGCCGACAACGATTCGCCCGGTACACCGGATCACATAAACTGCACCGCAGTGACGAGCCTCCACAGACAATGACATGCACTATTTCCTCAGTGAGACACTCTACCACCGTCGTTTTTGTAGTCCTATGTTTTGTTGAACGAATGCGCGTGCAGAGCGAGGAAAAACAGAGCGCGCTTCCGGGAAATACCTACGGCTTCTTTTCTTCCGTGTTGCTGGTGTCCTCACCTTTGGCGTTCATCGATTCCTTGAAGCTCCGGATTCCTTCTCCCAGTCCCTTGCCGAGTTCCGGCAGCTTCTTAGGCCCGAAGACGAGCAAGGCGATGAAGAGGATGACCAGCAGGTGCATGGGCTGGAACAGATTATCAAGCATGTCTACAGCTCCTACTATTAAGAATAGCCTAAATCGCACAGTTCTGCCTGTTAATGGCTCACGTCACCCTCGCTAGTGACGCCCATCACAGGTCGCCGGCGCAAGCGGTTGAGCTTAAGGCCAGCAGATTTCCGTCAGCAGCACCGCCACATGTGCGATGGCGGCGTTATCGGTTCCCATGCCTTCCGGAGTCTTAGCCTTAATCCCAACACGCGAAGGATCGATGCCGAGCAGCCCTGCGACATGCTGTTGAATCTCGTTGGCATGTGGACCAATCTTGGGCGCGGCCAGAATCAGAGTGCTGTCAACATTCCCAACTATGTAGCCTGCCGCTTCGATCTGCTTCAGCGCCTCACGCACGAACACGGCAGAGTCGGCGTCCTTCCATTTGGGATCACTCGGCGGAAAATACGTTCCGATGTCTCCGGCGGCGATCGCCCCCAGCAGGGCGTCGGTCAAGGCGTGTAACAGCACATCTCCATCGGAATGACCTGCGAGCCCGCTGTCATGCGGAATCTGAACGCCGCCGATCTTCAGCGATATTCCGGGCTTGAACTCGTGCGAGTCCCAGCCGAAGCCGATTCGCGGAACGCGGTGCATTTGCGAGTTGGAGGGCAAGGTTTTCTCTCTTAACCGCCCAGGCTCGCCTTGCGGCGGTTCTCCTGCGACAGGAAGAATTCCGCCAGCTCCAGGTCGGCGGGAGTTGTGATCTTCATATTGCGCGGCGAGCCCATGACCACATGCACAGCTCCTCCGCTGCGCTCGATCAGAGAGGCTTCGTCGGTTCCCATGAACCCGTCGGCCATCGCCTCATCGAATGCTTTCTTGAGCAAGCCAAAGCGGAAGCCTTGCGGAGTCTGGGCCAGCACCATGCGCTCGCGCGGAACAGTGGCGATGACGACTGCACCGTCGGCCGTGCGATCCACCTGTTTTACGGTATCAACCGCGGGCACACCTGCAATTGCTGCTTCGTACTTCTTCACTGCCTCGATCACGCCCAGGATCGTCTCCTGATCCACAAAAGGGCGCACGGCGTCGTGTATCAGGACAATATCGTCGTCAGCAGCCTGGATGGCAGCCAGCGCGTTGGCCACGGAATTCTGGCGGTGTTCGCCGCCTTCCACAATCTGGAGCGGCTTCTTGAAGCCTTCCACTTCGATTTGCTGCAGGAAGCCCGCTGATTCGTTCTTGCGCAGCGCGACCACGATCTCGCTGACCACGTCGCATTGCTCGAACTTGCGAAGGGTATGTACGAGAATGGGAGTTCCCTGCAGCTCAAAGAACTGTTTGCTCTTGTTCCTGGGGGCTCCGTGCGCGGCTGACATGCGGGTGCCCAGTCCGGCAGCGGGGATGACGACAATGACCTTCATTGTGGGGAGCGCAGTATAACGTCAACGGCGGCCCAGTTCAAATCGTGACCGAAGCTTACTTTCTGCACGCTATTCCGGCTTGGGCACCTCGGGAATCACCGCAGGCACAGCTGGCGTGGGTGTCGGCGCAATCGCCGGCTTGCGAAAGTCCGGCCGCGAGTCTACGGAACGGGGCCCATAGACCCGGTCATCGAACTTGCCGAAGATCATTTTGCCGGCGGTAGTCTGCAAGACGGAAGTGACGGAAATCTCAATGTTCTTGCCGATCATCTTGCGCGCGTTGTCCACCACCACCATGGTTCCGTCGTCAAGGTAGGCGACGCCCTGGTTGTATTCCTTGCCTTCCTTCAGGATGAACACCTTCATGATTTCGCCGGGCAGCACGATCGGCTTCAGCGAGTTGGCAAGTTCGTTGATGTTAAGCACCTCTACGCCTTGCAACTGCGCCACCTTGTTGAGATTGAAGTCGTTGGTGACGATCTTCCCTTCGTACACCTTGGCGAGTTCGATAAGCTTCAGATCAACTTCGCGCACGGCGGGAAAATCGTCCTCGACAATTTGTATGTGAAGAGTTGCCATTTTCTGAATGCGCTGCAGCACATCCAGACCACGCCGTCCGCGATTGCGCTTCATGGAATCGGCAGAATCGGCCACCAATTGCAGCTCCCGCAACACAAACTGGGGAATCACGATTACGCCGTCGAGAAATCCGGTTTCGGCGATATCAGCGATGCGACCGTCGATGATGACGCTGGTGTCGAGGATCTTGTAGCTCCGCTTGGACTGTTTCTCACCGCCGAACAATCCTCCCAGGGCTGCCAGGTTGAGCAGGTCGCCCTTGCCGGCGCCGACAATCAGCCCGACGTAGGCCATGATCAGCATCACGAAGAGTTGCAGGAAGCTTTGGGTCGGGCCGGGAGCAATGCTGTTGCGGATTACAAGGCTAAAAAGATAAGCGCCGATGATACCGGAAATGCTGCCAATGACCGCGCCAATCAGCCGCTTCAGGCTGACTTGGCGGAGGCGAACTTCAAATAGAATGACCGCAACGCCGAAGAGCACTCCGACGGCGGCCGACGGCCAGCGTCCCAGTCCGAGGGGCTGCAGTTCGTAGCTGGCCAGTGCTGTAATAAAGACAAATAGAACACGTATAAGAACCAGGTCCAAGCTACACCTCCCTGCCTGTCCTGGCGTCTAGGGCCGGATTGCACGAGCGCCGGAGATTATGAAATTATGCCGGCGATTCATTCCCGTTTCCGAGACGCACGGGCGGGCGCCACGCGTTCGCCTCTTCTACTACTCTTATCAACTACAGTTATCAACCAGCAGCTTCGGGGCTTATGAAGAAGATGAAACGCCCCGTTTCCGCCGAATGGGCGTAATTATGAAATATTCGACAGCCGAAGTATATACCAGTTTTGGCCTTCCCATCCGGAGCGCGTCAGAGGAAACGGCCGGGCTTCGTTTGACTCGCTGACGACCTCGAAAACCGAACCGTGCAGCAGCATTCGCCGAAACCAGCGCAACGGCCGGAGCTCACGAAAACACCGCCGCGATTGCTCCACTCCCCAGAACAACGATTGCCCACCAGCCGAAGACGACGGCCATGCAGGTGCCACGCTTGACTCGGGTCACGCAGGAGTAGCCGATGCCCGTAAGGACGAGCGTCCAGATGTTGAACAGGTCGAGCGAGGATGCGATGGAGTGCAGGAACGTAGAACTGGGGTCAACCAGAGGTCCGAGGTTGCTGGCAAGCTGCTGCTCGAAGGTAAACCCTTCGCCGCCGCCGATCACGATGGTCACTATTACCAGCAGCGCTTTGATGATTCCAGGGAGGAAGGCGTACATGCTGATGGCCATACACTGCATGAACTTGAGCTCGGCACCAAGCCCGAAGTTGAAGGTAGCCATAAGCACAGCCGCAATGACTCCCACGATGATCACCGTCAAGACCGGAGAGGCATAGGCAAAGATCCGAGTCATCTTAGCCGCCAACTCCATCTGCGAGGCGCGTTGCTCGGGCGGCAGTTGATCGACTTTGGCCGCGCGCTTGGGAGATAGCTGTATCGAGTTCTCAGCCACCTTTTCCATGCCAACCTTCTTGTCCACCGTAAAGATCAGCGCCAGGCCGAAGATCGACATCAGCACCCAAGGCATCCACCAACTCGCGCTGCGCTTGATGTCGGTGAAGGTTTTGCCGGGAGCGACGAAGGTGTCAATGACGCGCTCGACTTCCGACAGTGG
>JBKQKT010000519.1:0-6892 GCA_052147365.1 Candidatus Korobacteraceae bacterium
TCGCATAGCTCCTCCCGAGTTTGGATTCCACCGAAACGCTAAAACTCGGCGAGTTCGGCCATTAGTTATGTAATGGCGATCTTACGTCAATTGACTAAGGACGTGCTGGCGCAGTACGTGAGGCAAAACAGCCAGCTGACGAGAGGCTTACCAGACGTGCGGTATAAGGCGGTACCGCACTTTCTCGCGATAGGCCTTGTAGCCTTCCAGATCGCGTGCCAGCAGCTTCTCCTCGCCTAAGATGCGCAGCATGAGAAACCCGACCGCGGCCAGACCTGCGAGAAGACCACAAACGGAGCCGAGCAGCAGGGGGCCACCAAAGAACATCAGAGTTCCCCCAAGATACATGGGGTGGCGAACAAAGCCGTAGACGCCCGTGTCAATGACATGCTGGCCGCGCTCGGTCTGAATACGCACCAGTTGCGACGCATACGTGTTATCGGTGAACGCGCGGAAGAACGGGAAACTACCCCCGAGGAGCAGGATGCCGCCGCATACTTCGCACCACAGCGGCAGACGGGGCGTCCAGCCGAATCGCACGTCCAACGGCGGCAGAACGATCAAAGCCAGGAAGCACACTTTTATCCCGATGAGGATAGCCACATCGGCGCGCGGTTCACCGCCGCTGCCGGGCACGCGCATGCGCTCGGTCAACAGGGCCGGGTCTTTCAGGCGAAGCCACAAGAGAAGGGCGGCAACAAAGAATACCCACCAGACACCGAAGACCCAGCCCTCCACCCAGCGCCAGTCGCCCGACAGCCATAGCATAAGGGTCGCTAGCCCTGGAACGCCAACGAGGGCAGCCACCAAGATGAGCCCGGTGATGATCGGTGCGGAGCGCATCAGAAGCTAAAAACATCCTACCCGACGTGAGAATCCGCTAGTTTCAGCTACGGCGAGATTTCCCACACGACGCCATTGCCGTAAGTGCCACCGGCTTGAGTGGTGCCGTAGAGGTTGCCATTTGCGTCCCAGACAACGTTGCTGATTGGACCAGCCCCATCGTTGACGCTGAAATCGTGAAGGCTGGTGTAAGTCCAACTGCCGTTCGAAGGTGTTAGTTTGAAGACCGAGCCGGCGCCGTAGGCGCCGTCACCGCTAGTAGTACCGTAAAGGACACCGCCGTTGTCCATCGCAAGGGCACCAAGTGGCCCACCGCTCCCGTTAGGCCATCCGTACAACAGCGCAAACGACCAGCTCCCCCCGGCAGGCGAGAGCTCGAACACCGTCCCGCTATAACCACTCGCCCCACCGCCCTGCCACGTCGTGCCGAAGACATTTCCCGACTGATCGACAACCAGGTTGCCACACGGAAAATATCCGTTGCTGCCTTCATCAAAAATATGCAGAGTGTTTTCCTCCCAACCGGAGTCTGTGGGAGTTAACTGATAGACGGTGCCGCATCCCGAGCCACCGCAACCTGAGCCAGGACCATAGAGTGTTGTGCCGTACAGACTGCCGGACCTATCGAAAACCACACCGCCCCAAGGGTATGAAGCATCTCCGAACGCAAAGCTGTAGAGGACACTCTCCGTCCAGCCGCCATTCGAGGGTGTGAGTTTGAAAACTGTACCCGCGCCGTATGCACCTCCCAGGGACGTGGTCCCGTATATGTTACCGGCGGAGTCAAAGGTAAGGTCGTTAAACGCTGGACTCGCTCCGTCGTTGCCTCCAGTGAATTGGTAAAGGATGGTCTCCGCCCAGGGGCAGAGAGCGCTTTTGCAAGCAGTCGCCGCGGGCTTCACGCTGAAAACCACGCCGGCGTTTGCCGATCCTCCAAGATAGGTTGTGCCGTAAAGCGCGCCATCGGGTCCGAACACGACTCCGCCTTCGGGATTAACTCCGTTATTGCCATTGAAGGTGACGATGTTATTTAACAGCCAGGCGCCATGGAAGCCCTTTAGTTGAAAGACTGTTCCCAGCCCGCCGGTGAATCCCGTAGTTGTTCCATAGATGTTGCCCGCAGCATCGAGTGTGACACCAGCTCCAGGCTGGCTTCCATCTGGCCCGCCTGTAAAGTTGTGGATTACGGTCAAGCTTTGCGCCTGTGCCGACTGCGCGAACAACAATCCCAGGGCAAGAGGGATTGCCATCGCCAAAGCGAGCGTTGTCGAGATGATGCGGAAAAGCGACTTGTGGAATTTTTTTTTGCTGTGCATTGGTTGTGCCTCTCGCGATGTGTTTCGAAGCGAGTTTAGGATGGCTCTGGCGATTTGTCAGTGACCTCTGCCGCACTAACGAGTGACAAAGCCGAGGCAATACCGTGGCTTAAGTCGGTTACAGATGTAACGAAAAGCGGCCTATCGCAAATACACGACCTTCAGCGGCGCGGCAGAGCGGACCTGGACCTGAACGCCAGACTGCTGCAGGGCATCGAGGACGTCCTGCGAGGGCTCGATGAGCGCCACCTCCTGCGCATAAGCCTTGAGGTTGTAGAGCCGCCAGAATTGCAGCGGATAGAAATGTGACAGGTTGAGCAGCAGACGCTGGTGGAGGTAAGGGTCGGGCGAAGATTGTAGTGCGTCGGGCTGTTGCTGGAAATCGGGAGGCAGCAGCAGAATGCAATCGTTGGGATGCGAAGAATAGTACTGGGCCTCTGAGAAGACGAGCGGCGGTGAAAACACCATGTAGTGCTTGCCTTCCGCGCGTAGCAGACTTTCGATGCTGAGGAATTCGCGAATGCCCGTCGCCTCGACCGTTTCCGGATGCTGTACCACGGCCATCTGCTTCCACGCTCCCCAACCCGCGAGCAGCAAGAAAATTCCCAGTGGGACGCGATAGTCTTTCCGAAAATTCCGCCACAGCAAACAGGAAGACGCGGCCGCAACTCCCGGCAAGACACAGATGAAATAACGGCTGAAGAAAGCGTTGGTTCCCAGCTCAGCAAGAACAAAGCCAATGAGCGGAATCGCGAGAAACAACCAGCCGATTGCTTCGCCCGCTTTCATCGACTCAACGAGCTCGTCCTCCTTGTCGCTGCCCGACAGAACAATCCAGACCGCGATGAGCGCGAGCAGCAGCAACGCATCGGGAAACAACTGCGGGAAGATCGCGCGGAGCTCGGCGAGCGACGGCCGGTTCCAGAAGCCGGAAGAGAATTTGTGGGAAAACGACACGATCAGCGGCGACAAGAGCGCGGCCGGAACCGTGACGCCGACAGCTCCCGCGATCAGCTTTGCCGAAGGACGCCGCGACGGTTTCCAGTGCAGAAATTCCCACAGCGCGTATGGCGCCAGACACATCACCGCGTAGTAATGCATGGTGACGCCGAGAGCAAGCGCCGCGCCGAAGAAGATTGCCGCTCTCGCGCCCGATGCGGTCCGCGTCCAGACCCACAAACCGAGCGCCGCGAACATGAAGTAGATCGCATACGAGCGCGCCTCGTAGCCGTAATAAGGCAGGAACGAACAAGTGAGAACCGAGAGCGCGATGAGCCCGTGTAATCCGTCAGTCAGGCGCCGTGCACAGTCGAATGTGAGCAGCAGACCCGCGACCATCGCCAACGCAGACGGCAACCGCACAGTGACTTCGCTGCGGCCGAACAGCACACCGAATGTCCTGACGAGCATGTAGTAAAACGGAGGCAACGAATCTGCGGCATGACTAAGCGCGGTCCAGATCATCGTCCAAGTCGGGAGCTGCGCGATACGGACGGTGAAGAACTCGTCGAACCAGAATAGGCGATGAGAAGCGATGTAGATGCTGGTCGCGAAGTAGAAAGCCGCAAGCAGTGCTGCCGCGAGAACTGCCCACTTGTCGGCGAAACCCGAACGATGCTCTAACTGAGGCGCGACGGGATCTTGCAAGGTTGTCCGGGCTGGAGTCGGCATGTCCCTTGTATAGCGTAGAGATAGGAATGCGAACCTCGTAGTATATGCAAGAGTGACGCGGTTGGCGAAATCAGGGCCGCCGAGAAATGGAATGAGATTTATCTCGCTGGATCAACTACACATGCGCGCCCCTGCCAGCCTACTTGGACCACTTTGCCATCTTCTACGAGAACAGGAACGGAACTTTGACCGTGAGTCAGGATCAGCAGGCGGTCGCGGGCAGCGAGGTCTTCTTCCACATCGTATTCCACGAATTGCGAACGCTTCCATTCGAGCCACTCCCGCATCTCCTGCGTGTATGGACAACTCGCCGTTCCAAATAGCTCAAGCGTGGCCACTGTGAAGAACCTCGAGGGATTCACGAATGATGTGATACATGGAAGCCTGAACTTCCTGGATGCGCGGAATGTAGTCGCAGTGGACCACGAGCGGGAAGTCTGCCAGACTGCGGCGCCTGATTTCCCCACCATCGTAGCCGAGCAAGGCCACGGTCAGCAGACCTTGTTTACGGGCCTCGTCCAGCGCCATGATGATGTTGCGCGAGCCTCCGCTGGTCGAGATTCCGATGGCGACATCGCCAGGTTGAGCTTGCGCGATGAGCTGGCGCAGGAAAATGACCTCCGTGCCTACGTCGTTGGCAACGGCGGTGATGTTGGCAGGTTCGAGCGAGAGCGAAACGGCGGGAATCGGCTGGTACCCGAGAGGCGGCAGCACACAATCAATCGCCCAATCGTTGGCGTCGGTGGCCGAGCCTCCATTGCCGAAGAGGATGAGCTTGCCGCCACGTTCTACGCGCTCATAGATCGCCTGCGCGGCGGCGCTGATTTGTTCGGCTCCCTCCAATGCCAAACGGGAGCGAAGCTCGGAGTCGTCGTGCACCTTCATTTGAATTGACGTTGCGACGTCGGCGAGAAGGTCTCCGGTCTGCTGCTTTTCCTGGCCCAGGAAAGGATAGAGAAACCCAGTCTCACCGAGCTCGTGCCCCAGTTCGCGATGTTCGAAGAAAACGTGCACGGTCTCCCACAATGTATGGTAGAGAATCTCGATCATTTCCTGATGTATGAAGGAATTTTGGGTGATAGTCCCCACAGAGTAAGACCCTTCGGAGCCGGGCAGCGCGAACGTCATCGCACCGAACTGGTGAGCCTCTTGAAGCGTGGCCCAGACTTCCAGGTCGCCTTCGGGAGGGCCGAATCCCATCACGATGTCCTCCGGCCGAAGGATGCTCTCCATCCACGGCCGAAACAGGATTGAAAGATCGAGCGCAGGTAAGGCGCGCTTGCCCACGATGACCGGATGGACGAACTCCACTGAGACGTGCTGCGCGTCTGTGGCGTAAGGGCCGCGACCGAAGGCGAGTAAGCGGCCGCCGCGCAGGAAGCGATCGGACATCTCACGACAGGCAGTCGCTAGACGTCCGGCTTCTCGGGCAAAAAAGCTCTCGCAGAGCTGGTTGCGCTGCAGCAAGCGCTCTTCCACGAGACTGGCGAGTTGGCATCGGGTCGGCATGAGGCAATCTCTAGCAGATTCTCGGCAGTGGGTCGCCTACCAGCATGTCAATGATGCGGCTGCCACCGTACTCGGTCGTGATCAGCACCGAACCCGCAGGCTGCTCGTGGACCTCACCAATTATGACCGCATCTGCACCGCCGTCGGCCTGCCAGAGGGCGTTGAGAGCCACCTCAGCGTATTCCGAAGCCACTACTGCAAGGAACTGTCCTTCGTTGGCAATATGCAAGGGATCAAGGCCGAGTAGCTCACAGGCGCCCCGGACTGAGTCGCGAACTGGGATGGTGTCCTCGTTGAGGTGGATGCTCAGACCACAATCGCGCGCCAGTTCATTCAGTGATGTGGCGACACCGCCACGAGTGGGATCGCGCATCCAGCGAACGCCCGGAGCCGCCGCGTGCGCCATAGCTTCGACCAGGGGAAAGACTGAGCGGGTGTCCGAACGCAGGTCAGCTTCCAGGTCAAGTTCTCCGCGGGCCAGAAGAATGGTGATTCCGTGATCGCCGATAGGGCCGGATAGAAGGACTTTATCGCCTGGACGCACGGACCGCGCATTGACGTGTACACCTGAAAGAAAAGATCCCACGCCGGTTGTCGTGATGTATATCCGGTCAGCTTGCCCGTGTTCCACGACCTTTGTATCGCCACCAACGATCACGACCCCCGCTCGCCGGGCAGCTTCCGCCATCGCGCGAACTTCGGCTTCGAGGACATCGGTCTGCAACCCGGCTTCCAGAACGAACGTAGCGACGATGAATTGCGGCCGGGCTCCGGCAACGGCAAGGTCATTCACAGTGCCGTTGATGGCGAGCTCGCCAATGGAGCCTCCGGGAAAACTCAGGGGCTTCACCACAAAGCAGTCTGTCGTGATCGCGACTTGCGCTCCCCCGATCCGAACAGCAGCGGAATCTCCGAGCGGTTCATTGCTGTATCCAAACAGAAGAGGGGCGAAAAGACCCTCGACAAGGCGGCGGCTGGCAATGCCGCCGGCGCCGTGCGCCATTTCGATCTGCGGGTCGCGAAAGCGGACCTTTCCTGGCGCAGGCTCGGATACTGTGCCCGGATTCAGGCCGGCTACGCCAGGCTGGTCGCCATTGCCTTGCGGTGTTCGTAGTTGTAATAAGCTGCGCACGATCCCTCCGACGACACCATCAGCGCTCCCACGGGATGCTCAGGGGTGCACTCCCCGCCAAACAATTTGCACTGCGCCGGCTTGAGGACGCCTTTCAGCACTTCGCCGCACTGGGCTGCCTTGGGATCAGTCACGCGAACTCCGGGAACGCTGAAGCGTTGTTCGGTGTCCCATTGCGCGTAGCTGTCGCGGATGCGAAGCGCAGACTGGGAGATAAATCCCAAACCACGCCATTCAAAATAAGGACGCAGTTGAAAGACCTCGGCCATGGCCCGCAGTGCCGCGCGATTTCCTTCCCAGGGAACAACACGCTTGTACTGGTTCTCCACTTTCGACTCACCCGCCTTCAGTTGCCGCAGCAGCATAACAATGGACTGCAGGATGTCCAAGGGTTCGAAACCGGAAACTACAATTGGTTTGC